>JBBQAH010000038.1:0-20467 GCA_038316145.1 Burkholderiales bacterium | reverse complement strand
CCAGACCCGGTCGGTCTCCTGGTTCTTGCTGGTGCACATGATCACCGGCAGGTCGAGGTAGCGCGGGTCGCGGGTGATGGTGCGGGTGAGCTGGAAACCGTTTTGCCCCGGCATCACCACGTCCATCAGGATCAGGTCGGGCTTTTCTTCGGCCAGGCGCTTGAGCGCCTCTTCGCCGCTCTCGGCCGTGCGCACCGAGTAGCCGCGCTTGTGCAGCAACTCGGACAACACATGCAACTCGGTCTTGGAATCATCAACCAGCAAGATCTTGTGCACAGCCATGGTGTTTACTCCCGCCTATCCTGCAAAGTTTGCGCAATCCGCCTGCCCCGGCACCCCGCACCCGGACATCCCCGATCCAAGCGGGCAGCGCGCTACCCGCCGCGCACCCGGTCCATCCTGTCCGTCAAGGAGTTTCGCCCGCCACCGCCGGCTCACCCGCGCTGTCCTGCGCCCCACGGCCGCCGAACTGTTGCACAGCGCGCAGCAACTGATCCTTGGTAAAAGGCTTGGTCAGGTAGTCTTCAGAGCCCACCATGCGCCCCCTGGCCTTGTCGAACAGGCCGTCCTTGGACGACAGCATGATCACCGGCACATGCGCAAACCGGGCATTGCGCTTGATGATGGCGCAGGTCTGGTAGCCATCGAGCCGCGGCATCAGGATGTCGCAGAAAATCAAATGCGGCGCATGGTCATTGATCTTGGCCAGCGCGTCGAAGCCGTCCTCGGCCAGCAGCACCTCATGGCCACCCTGGCGCAGGAAGATTTCCGCACTGCGGCGGATGGTGTTGCTGTCGTCGATCACCAGCACCTTGACAGCGGCAGCGGGCACTGCGGCTTGGGGCTCATCCACGTCGGCTCCTTGGCAGGACTGGTGACTCTTGGCGGCAGGCCGGCGGCTTGCAGACGGCCTGTCGGACCCCGGGCAGGGTCAAACCTGAACCATCTCGAAGTCTTCCTTGCGGGCACCGCATTCAGGACAGGTCCAGTTCATCGAGACATCCGCCCACGCGGTGCCGGGCGCGATGCCGTGTTCGGCGTCGCCCACGGCCTCGTCGTAAATCCAGCCGCAGATCAGGCACATCCAGGTACGGGGTTCGGTCACGTTGTTGGGCAGGTCACTACAATGAAGCGGTCATTGTAGCCACGCCGTTTTGCCGTCAAGCCGGGTTGCGCCCGCGCTGCTGCAAGTTGTTTCAGTTTCTTGAGGTTGCTGGCAACTTCGACCCTGTATACCGATTTTCCACGGACCCGTTCATGACCGCTAGCTCCAATCCCACCCCCGACGCCATCGTCGCCGATACCGGCAGCGACGCGCCGCAGGATGCAGCAGCGCCGGCCTGCGTGATGAGCTTCAACGCCGCCGACCCGAGCGGTGCGGGTGGTCTGGCCGGTGACATCAGCACCCTGGCCGCGATGGGCGCACATGCCCTGCCGGTGACCACCAGCGTGCTGCTGCGCGACACCGCTGAAATTTTCGACCACCACGCGATCGATGCCGAGGTGGTGGCCGAGCAAGCCCGCACCGTGCTGGAAGACATCACCGTCGCGGGCTTCAAGGTCGGCTTTCTGGGCAGTGCCGACGCCGTCAGCGCGGTGGCCGAGATCCTGTCCGACTACCCCGACGTGCCGCTGGTGACCTACCTGCCCAACCTGGGCTGGCTGGACGACGACCAGGCCCAGCCCTACCTGGAGGCCTTCCGCGAGCTGATCCTGCCCGCCACCGAAGTGCTGGTGGGCAACCACAAGACCCTGACCGACTTTTTGCTGCCCGACTGGGACAGCGAGCGCCCGGCCTCGGCCCGCGAACTGGCGGTGGCTGCCGGCGAGCACGGCACACGCTTTGTGCTGGTGTCCGGGATCATGCTGACCACCAAGGGGGGCAAGGCCGGCGGCGACCAGTTCATCGACAACGTGCTGGCATCGCCACAAGGCGCGCTGACCGGCGAAAAGTTCGAGATGTTCGAGACCTCGTTTGTCGGGGCTGGCGACACCCTCAGCGCCGCGCTCGCCGCGCTGCTGGCAGCGGGCGCCGAGCTGCAGGCCGCCGTGGGCGAGGCGCTGGCCTTCATGGACCAGACACTTGACTCGGGCTTTCGGCCCGGCATGGGCAATGTCGTGCCCGACCGCTTTTTCTGGGCCCTGCCGCCCGACGAGGACGGTGACGACGGTGCGCTCGACGGCGGCCCTGTGCCGGAGCCCGAGTTGCCCGAGACCAAGAGCAAAGGCGCACCGCGCCGGGTCCACTGAAAACCCACCCGCCGATCCCGATCCCCGCACGATGACCAGCAACCAAGCCCTGTTCGAGCGCGCCCAGCGCGTGATCCCCGGCGGTGTCAACTCCCCCGTGCGTGCATTCCGCGCCGTTGGCGGCACACCGCGTTTCATCCGCCGTGGCCACGGCGCCTACATCTGGGACGCCGAGGGCCAGCGCTACATCGACTACATCGGCTCCTGGGGCCCGATGATCCTGGGCCATGGCCACCCGGCCGTGCTGGAGGCGGTGCAAAAAGCCGCGCTGGACGGCTTCAGCTTCGGCGCTCCGACCGAGCGCGAAATCGAGCTCGCCGAGGCCATCATCGGCCTGGTGCCGTCGGTCGAGCAGGTGCGGCTGGTGTCCTCCGGCACCGAGGCCGGCATGAGCGCGATCCGGTTGGCGCGCGGCGCCACCGGGCGCAGCAAGATCGTCAAGTTCGAGGGCTGTTACCACGGCCATGCCGACGCGCTGCTGGTCAAGGCCGGCTCCGGCCTGGCCACCTTCGGCCACCCGACCAGCGCCGGCGTGCCGCCCGAGGTGGTGCAGCACACCCTGGTGCTGGAGTACAACAACGTCGGGCAGATCGAAGACCTGTTTGCCAGCCAGGGCGACGAGATCGCCTGCGTGATGATCGAGCCGATCTGCGGCAACATGAATTTCGTGCGGGCGTCGGTGCCGTTCATGACCCGCATCCGCGAGCTGTGCACGCAATACGGCGCGCTGTTTGTGTTCGACGAGGTGATGACCGGGTTCCGCGTCGCGCTGGGTGGCGCACAAAGTGTCTATGCCGCGCTGATCCCCGGCTTTCAGCCCGACATGAGCGTGTTTGGCAAGGTCATCGGCGGCGGCATGCCGTTGGCCGCCTTCGGCGCCAGCAAGGCCGTGATGAGCCTGCTCGCGCCGCTGGGCCCGGTCTACCAGGCCGGCACCTTGTCGGGCAATCCGGTGGCCACCGCCTGCGGCCTGGCCACGCTCAAGGAGATCACCCGGCCGGGCTTTTTTGAGGCTTTATCGGCCAGCACCCAAACACTCGTCGCCGGCCTGACCGCTGCCGCGCACGAGGCTGGCCTGCCGCTGGTGGGCGACAGCCAGGGCGGCATGTTCGGCTTCTTTTTTGCCAGCGAGCTACCGCAGAACTACGGCGTGGTGATGGCCACCGACAAGGACCGCTTCAACCGCTTCTTCCACGCCATGCTGGACCAGGGCATCTACCTGGCGCCGGCGCTGTACGAGGCCGGTTTTGTCAGTGCGGCGCACAGCACCGAGGACATCGCGGCCACGGTGGCGGCGGCACGGGTCGCCTTTCGCGCCCTGGCGTCATGATCAAACCCACCACGGTGCTGGGCCAGCCGGCGATGTGGCTGCGTGCGCCCGACGGCGCCGAGGCCACGGTGATGCTGCACGGCGGCCAACTGGTGTCCTGGATCCCGGCCGGCGACCAGGAACGGCTGTACCTGTCGCCCCTGGCGGTGGCTGGCGACGGCGAGGCCGTGCGCGGCGGCATCCCGGTGATCTTTCCGCAATTTGCGCTGCTCGGGCCATTGCCCCGCCATGGCCTGGTGCGGGATCGGGCCTGGCAATGGGTCGAAGGCGCGACCCGCGGCGACGTGGTGATCGGCGTACTGCGCCTGACCGACGATGCCGCGACAAGGGCCCACTGGCCGCATGCCTTCGAGGCCGAGCTGAGTTTCAGCCTGTCGGGCTTGCAGCTCGATGTGGAACTGGCGATCACCAACACCGGCGACAGCCCGTTTACCTTCACTGCGGCGCTGCACACCTACCTGCTGATCGACGACCTCAAGCATGCCCGGCTGGCCGGCCTGTACGGCGTGCGCTACCTCGACAAGCTGAGCGGCAAGACCCAGCCGCAAGAGCTCGACCCACTGGGCTTTGCCGGTGAGATCGACCGCGTCTACTACGACGTGCATGCGATCAACAAGGGGCCGCTGGGCCTGGCCACCGCGATGGGCCGGATGACGATCCAGAACGAGGGCTTTGACGACGCGGTGGTCTGGAACCCGGGCCCGGTCAGGTCGGCCGAGATCGACGACCTGCCGGACCACGATTGGCAGCGCTTCCTGTGTGTCGAGGCGGCCGCCATCGGTGCGCCGTTGACGCTGGCCCCTGGGCAGGAGTGGGTGGCGCGCCAAGGCTTCACGGTCTGAGCGCCTGAGCCCGGCCGCGCCATCCCCGGGCGCCGCGCTGTCCCTCTTTCAAGAATCATCCCCCATGCACCTCCATATCCTCGGCATCTGCGGCACCTTCATGGGCGGCATTGCCGCCATCGCCCGCGAGGCCGGCCACCGGGTCACCGGCTGCGACGCGAACGTCTACCCGCCGATGAGCGACCAGCTGCGGGGCCTGGGTATCGACTTGATCGAGGGTTTTGGTGCTGATCAGTTGGCACTCAAGCCCGATGTCTGGGTAATCGGCAACGTCGTGACACGTGGCAATGCGCTGATGGAGGCGATCCTGGATGCCGGCGCGGCCTACACCAGCGGCCCGCAATGGCTGGCCGAGAACGTGCTGCACCACCCGGCGCACCCGCGCCATGTGCTGGCGGTGGCCGGCACCCACGGCAAGACCAGCACCACCTCGATGCTGGCCTGGATACTGGAGCAGGCCGGGCTGCAGCCAGGCTTTCTGGTGGGCGGCGTGCCCTTGAACTTTGGCATCTCGGCCCGGCTGGGTCGGATCGACGCCGCCCAAGCGCCCGGCGGGCGCAGCCCCTTCGTGATCGAAGCCGACGAGTACGACACCGCGTTTTTCGACAAGCGCAGCAAGTTTGTGCACTACCGGCCGCGCACCGCGATCCTGAACAACCTCGAGTACGACCACGCCGACATCTTTCCGGACCTGGCCGCGATCGAGACCCAGTTCCACCACCTGGTGCGCACCGTGCCGTCTTCCGGTCGGTTGGTGGTCAACAGCCGCGAGGCCGCACTCGACCGGGTGCTGGCGCGCGGCTGCTGGAGCGAGCTGCAGCGCTTTGGCGCCCGCAAAGAAGAGCCCGGCGCACTGCGTGCACGCGGCGAGCCGCACGGCTTCGACGTGCTGCGCGGCAGCCTGAAGATCGCCCGTGTCGATTGGCCCTTGCTGGGTGAGCACAACCAGCTCAATGCGCTGGCAGCCATCGGCGCAGCCGAGCCTGTGGGCGTGGCGCCCGAGCAGGCTGCCGCCGCGCTGGCCACCTTCAAGAACGTACGGCGTCGGCTGGAGCTGCTGGGCGAGGCCGGTGGCGTCAAGGTCTACGACGACTTTGCGCACCACCCCACCGCCATGCGCACCACCATCAACGGCCTGCGCCGCAAGGCCGGCCTGGCGCGCATCCTGGCGGTGTTCGAGCCGCGCACCAACACCATGAAACAAGGCGACATGAAGGCCGCCCTGCCCTGGGCGCTGGAAGAGGCCGACCTGGCCTTCTGCCTGCAAGGCAACTACGGCTGGGACGCGGCCGACGCCCTGCTGCCGATGGGCGCGCAGGCGGTGGTGGCAGACAGCGTGGACAAGCTGGTGGCCCTGATCGTCAGGACCGCCCGGCCTGGCGACCAGGTGCTGGTGATGAGCAACGGCGGTTTTGGCGGTTTGCACACCAAGTTGCTGGCGGCGCTGGCACGGTAGTCCGGTGCAGTCAGGCGACTGACTGCTGGCGGGTTGCAGCCCGTTGCTGTTGTTCGCTTGGCACGCGAGCCGCCGTTCAACGTGCTGTGCGAGGCAGCCAAGGCCGTCGGGCAACCGCCACCGTGAATGTCATCCATGCCGGCCGGTCGAGCGGCATTTCCCCTTAATTTCACTGCGCCGGCCACCCAGCGCAACTTCGCTGAGTTCAAGGCGCCCAGCCTGCGCAACGTGGCCGCCACCGCACCCTATATGCACGACGGCCAGCTCGCCACGCTGGACGCCGTGCTGCACCACTGCGCGTCGCTGGACCTGGACCGCCTGCACACCGCCGGTGAGCAGATACTGCAGGCGCTGCACCTCACGAGCGGCGAGCACGCCGACCTGTTGGCCTTTTTGAACAGCCTGTCGGGCCCGCAAGCCACACGCTGGCGTGCAGCACCCGGCGGCCGGTCGTGCCGCTGAGCCAGTGCGCCAAGGTAAGTGGCCGATCCCCTGGACCGATCCCCTGCGCCAATCTGCCGCACCGAGCACCCTCACCATCCCCCCACCGGAGACCCCGATGCACGAGCCCCGAGAACACGCCCAGCCCGACAACTGCGACCAGGGTCACGGGCCGGGCACACCTGCGCCCGCAGGCTCGGGCGATGGCGCCATCGGCATCCCGCGGACGGGCCACTTCGACGGCCCGGCCTTCGAGCAGGCGATTGCCGACCTGCTGCGGGCCTGCGGCGTCGCGCCCGACGGCGCACACACCGGCAAGACGCCCCAACGTGTGCGCGAGCTGTGGCAACGGCGCCTGCTGGGCGGCTATGCGCTGGACCCGGCCGAGGTACTGGGCGAGGGCTTTGCCGACACCCGCCAGGACATGGTGGTGGTGCGCGGCATCGCTGTGCACGGGGTATGCCCGCACCACCTGGTGCCGTTTCGCGGCGTTGCCCACGTGGCCTACATCCCCGGCGGTCGGTTACACGGTTTTGGCCGCATCGCCCGGCTGGTGGACGCCATCGGCCACCGCTTCACCTACCAGGAATGGATGACCCGCGACATTGCCGACGCGCTGGTCACGCACGGCCGGGCCCAAGGTGCCGCCTGCGTGATCGAGACCGAACAGCTGTGCCTGCTGCTGGGCGAAGACCGGCGCGGCGACGAGCGGGTCTACACCCAGGCCTTTGCGGGCTGCTTCAACGGCTGCGACCAGCTGCGCCAGGAGTTCATGCGGGCGACCGGGGCGCGTTGGCCCTGAGATCGGCAGCGCAGGCTGGCCCAGGCAATCAGGCCCGACGACGCCGCCGCGCCAAAACGCCGAGTGCACCCAGACCGGCCAGCATCGGCGCGTAAGTCTCGGGCTCGGGCACCGGCAAATGGAAACCACCGCCACCATTGCCGAAGTCCCGGTTGGTGTTTTCGTCGTCCACGGTCGCCGACTGCGCGACGTTGCCGTACAACTCGGCCAGTGAACCCAGGCTGGCCTGCGACGCGCCACTCTCCGGCGTAGCCTGAAACGGTACCTCGATCGAGGTGATGCGCCCGGTGTTGAAGAAGTCTGTCGCGCCGTTGTTGCCAACACCCGCGTACTGCGAAAAGCCGATGTTGAACGCGGTGCCGTACTGGAACAGCAGCTTTTTGTAGACCGTCCTGACTGTTGAAATTCAGCGTCGGGACCACCGCTTGGGCTGGTGCGCCCAGCGAGGCAGCCAGCAGCAGCACAGCCGCTGCCACGGCTGCGCGTGCGTACGACAGGGATTGAGCATGTGAACGCATGACGGACCTTTTCAAGGAATTGGCAAAACGCGTCAGGTAACGGGCCGAACATCGACCCCGACCGCCTGCAAACTGACGCCGGGCCCGACGCCGCAGCGCCGCCATGAACCATGGCCAGCTCAGGCCGACAATCGGCGCCATGCACCTGCTCTACCTGCACGGTTTCCGCTCCTCGCCCGGCTCGTTCAAGGCCCGGCACCTGCAGGCCTGGCTGGCCGCCCACCGGCCCGATGTGGTGTGGTGGTGTCCGCAGTTGCCACCCTCGCCTGCCGCCGCCTGGGCCCTGATCACCCAGGGCATAGCCGCTTGGCCCAAGGCGCAAATGGCGGTGGTGGGCAGTTCACTCGGCGGTTTTTATGCCACCGCCGTGGCTGAGGCCACCGGCTGCCGCGCCATGTTGCTGAACCCGGCGGTGGACCCGGCCCGCGACCTGGCGGGCTACATCGGTGAGCAGACCCAGTTTCACCGCCCCGAAGAGTCGTTTTTCTTTCGCCCCGAGTACATCGCGGAGTTGCAGGCGATGCGGGTGCCGGCCCTGACCCGGTTGGACCGCTACGGCGCGGTGATCGCGCAGGGCGACGAGGTGCTGGACTGGCGCGAGATGCTGGGGCTGTTCGGCCCTGCTGCTGGCGCAGCGCCGACGGCAGGGGACGCCCACGCCACGGTCAGGTTGCTGCCGGGCAGCGACCACGCGATTTCTGATTTCGACACCCATTTACCCTTCATCCTGAACTTCCTGAACCTTCAGGCTGACCCCGTGCAAGCCTCCACCCGGAACGACCCATGAGCGACACCTCACACCGCGCCTGGCTGGCCCAGGCCCTGCAGCGCATCGAGGCCGATGCCCGCCGCTCGGCCGACACCCATCTGATCCCGCTGGACCTGCCCGAGGCGCCGGGCGTCACCGTTTACTGGAAGGACGAATCCACCCACCCCTCGGGCAGCCTGAAGCACCGGCTGGCGCGCTCGCTGTTTCTCTACGGCCTGTGCAACGGCCAGATCGGGCCCAGCACCACCGTGGTCGAGGCCTCGTCCGGGTCTACCGCCATCAGCGAGGCCTATTTCGCCCGCTTGCTGGGCCTGCCGTTTGTCGCGGTGGTGCCGCGCGGCACGGCGGCCCGCAAGCTCGAAGAGATCAACTTCTACGGTGGCGAATGCATCGAGGTCGAGCCGTCCCGGGTCTATGCCGAGGCCGAGGCGCTGGCGGCTGCCCGGGGAGGCCACTACATGGACCAGTTCACCCATGCCGAGCGCGCCACCGACTGGCGCGGCAACAACAACATCGCCGAGAGCCTGTTTGCCCAACTGCAGCAAGAGCCGCATCCGCTGCCGCGCTGGATCGTGGTGGGCGCGGGCACCGGTGGCACCTCGGCCACCATCGGGCGCTACATCCGCTACCGCCGTGAGGCCCTGGCGATCACCCGGCTGGCGGTGGTGGACCCGGAACACTCGGTATTTTTCAACGCCTTTGTGCAGCGCCGGCGCGACTTGCAATCGACCACGCGCGGCCGCATCGAGGGCATCGGCCGGCCGCGGGTCGAGCCCAGCTTTTTGCCCGGCGTGATCGACCGCATGCTGCGGGTGCCCGATGCGCAGAGTTTTGCCGCCGCACTCGACCTGAGCGCCCGGCTCGGCCGGCGCGTCGGGCCGTCCACCGGCTGCAACTTCATCGGCGTGCTGCACCTGGCGCGCGAGATGGCCGCACGCGGCCAGGCCGGCAGCATCGTCAGCCTGATCTGCGACGCCGGCGAGCGCTACCACGACACGCTGTTTACCCCGGGCTGGATTGCCGCGCAGGGGCTGGACGGCGCGGCCGCCGTACAGGACAGCGCGCTGCTTGCAGCCCCTGCCAGCGCCGCTGGTCACCCGCCGACCCGCCCGCCAAACCGCCCGCCAAACCGACCGACCTGAGCGGGATGGGACAATCCGCCCGGTGAACTACGCCCTGTTTGAAGATGCCGGCAAATTCCTCGCCGGCCGTGTGATGTCGGAGGCCGACGCCTCGGTGCAGATCGAGCTCGATTCCGGCAAGCGCGTGAAGGTCAAATCCGCCAACGTGCTGCTGCGCTTTGCCAAGCCAGAGCCGGCCGCCCTGATGACCGCGGCCCACGCCGCCGCCGCCGAGATCGACCTCGACCTGGCCTGGGAATTTGCCCCTGAGGGCGAGTTCAGCTTCGGTGACCTGGCTGCTGAGTACTTCTCAGCCAAGGCGGGGTGCGATCTGCAGGCCGCCGTGCTGTTCAAGCTGTTCGAGGCACCGCACTACTTTCGCCGCGCCGGCCGGGGCTTGTTCAAGAAGGCGCCCGAGGAGACGGTCAAGGCCGCCCTGCTGGGCATCGCCCGCAAAGCCGAGCAGGCCGCGCTGATCGAGAGCTGGGCGGTCGAGCTGGCGGCAGGCCGCTGCCCGGGCCCGGTGCGAGAGCAGTTGTTCCGCATCCTGTTCAAGCCCGACAAAAACGGGCCCGAGTACAAAGCGGTGGTCGAGGCCGCCAAACGGTCCCAAAAAGCGCCGCTGGACTTGCTGCAGGGCGCCGGCGCCATCGATTCACCCTACCAGTTCCACTGGAAGCGGTTTTTGTTCGAGCAGTTTGCCAAGGGCACCGGCTTCCCGGCGCTGGCTGCACCGGCGATCAAAGACGACTTGCCGCTGGCGCCGGTGCAGGCGTTTTCGATCGACGACTCCCAGACCACCGAAATCGACGATGCACTGTCGGTCAACGGGCTGGAGACCGGCAGCGTCATCTTCGGGGTGCACATCGCCGCGCCCGCGCTGGCCATCGCACCCGATTCGCCCATCGACAAGCTGGCGCGTGAGCGCCTGTCCACCGTCTACATGCCGGGTGGCAAGCTGACCATGCTGCCCGACGAGGTGGTGCAGGCCTACACCCTGATCGAGGGCCGCGACTGCCCGGCGGTCAGCTTGTACGTGACGTACGACGAAACCACGCTGGCCGTGCTCAAGACCGAGACCCGGATCGAGCGGGTGCCGATTGCTGCCAACCTGCGCCACGACCAGCTCGACGAGGTGGTGACCGAGGCCGCGCTGACCGGCGAAGCCGTGGCCGAGTACCTGTTTGCGCCCGAACTGGCGTTTGCCTTCCGGCTGGCCCGGCATTTGAAGGCGCAGCGCGAGGTGGTGCGCGGCAAGCCGGAGAACTTCAACCGGCCGGACTACAACTTCAGGCTCGACACCGCGGCGGACACACAGTCGCCTGTCCAGGGCGGCGAGCCGCGCGGTGACGAGACCGTGCGCATCAGCGAGCGCAAGCGCGGCGCGCCGCTCGACCTGATCGTCAGCGAGGCCATGATCCTGGCCAACAGCCACTGGGGCGGCTTCATCGCCAACGCCGGTGTGCCCGGCATCTACCGCAGCCAGGCCAGCATGGCACCGGGTGTCAAGGTGCGCATGGGCGTGCGGCCGGCACCGCATGCCGGCATGGGCGTGCCGCAGTACAGCTGGGCCACCTCGCCGCTGCGGCGTTATGTGGACCTGGTCAACCAGTGGCAGATCATCGCCGTTGCCCGGCATGGCAACACGGCCGCGCTGGCAGCACCCTTCAAGCCCAAGGACGTCACGCTGTTTTCGGTGATCTCGCTGTTTGACGCGGCGTACAGCGCCTACAACGACTTCCAGCGCGACATCGAGCGCTTCTGGACGCTGCGCTGGCTGCAACAAAACAACATCACCGAGCTGGACGCCGCGGTGCTGAAAGACGGCCTGGTGCGGGCCGACACCCTGCCGCTGGTGTTCAAGGCGCTGGGCTGCGAGGCGCTGCCGCGCAACACCCGGGTGCGGGTGCGCATCACCGGCATGGACCTGCTGACGCTGGACCTGCATGCCAACCTGGCGACCCGGTTGGACGACGCGGCGGACAAACCGGCCGGCGCGACGCCCACTGACGGCAGCGCCGACAGCACGGCCGAGGACGAAGACGAGGACACGCTGGCCGCCACGCCGCTCGCGCTGGCGTTCGACCTGGGCGATCCCGCCCCGGCCGACCCGGCGCCGCATGCCGCCACGGCCGGCGGCACGCCGCTGGCCGACAGCTCGCCCGGCTGATCTGAGCCCCCCGCATGGCCTGGCGCCGGCCGAGCACATTGCACTGGGCGCTGGGCCTGTCGCTGGCGGCACACGGCGCGGTGCTGGGTTTCCGGTTCATCGACCCGGCGGGTTTCGACCGGATTTTCCGGGACAGCCCGCTGGAGGTGATCCTGGTCAACGCCCGCACCGCCGAGGCGCCGGCGAAGGCTCTGGCCTTGGCCCAGGCCTCGCTGGCCGGCGGTGGTGAATTGGCCAGCGGCCGCGCCACCTCACCGTTGCCCGCCACCGCCCAGGTCGAGATGGGCGACGCCAGCGACGAGGCGCACCGCCGGGTCGATCAGCTGCAGGACCAGCAACAACAGTTGCTGGCGCAGATCCGGCGCGAGATGGCGCTGCTGCCGCCGCCCGATCCGAGGCGCGACGCCGGCACGCCGCAAGAGCGCGAGACCGAGGAGCGTCGCCGTCAGCTGCTCAAGCTGCTGGCCGAGATCGAAAAACGCATCAACGACGACAGCGCCCAGCCACGCCGGCGCTACATCAGCCCGGCCACCCAGGAGGTGCCCTACGCGCTGTACTACGACCGGCTGCGCCGCCGCATCGAGGACCGTGGCACGCGCGACTTCCCCGAGCACCTGGGCAAAAAGCTCTACGGCGAGCTGACGCTCAACATCACGGTCGATGCCAATGGCCGGCTGGTCGACGCCGACGTGGTGCGGGGATCGGGCAACAAGATGCTGGACGCCCGGGCGCTGGCGATCCTGCAGGCCGCCGCACCGTTTGGCGGCTTCAGTGCGCCGATGCGCCAGGACGCCGACCAGATCATCCTGACCTCGCGCTTCCGCTTCACCCGCGACGACGGCCTGGAGGCAACCTTGAGCCATGCGCCGCGCTGACACAATCGCCCGCACCATGCCTGCCGTCACAGCCGAATCTGCCCGCACCAGCCCCCACGCCACGCTGCCACCACCCGACCGCTACGCCGTGCTCGGCCACCCGGTGGCGCACAGCCAGTCGCCGTTCATCCATGCCGAATTTGCGCGCCAGACCGGCCAGCGGCTGGACTACGGCCGCATCGAATGCCCGCTGCAGGCCTTCGAGGCCACGCTGCGGGCCTTCATCGCCACGGCTGACCCGGCCGCCGGCCTGGGCCCGGTGCGGGGCTGCAACATCACCGTGCCGTTCAAGTTTCAGGTGCTGCCGCTGGCCCAGACCGTGACGCCACGCGCCGCGCTGGCGCAGGCGGCCAACGTGCTGTGCTTGGAGCCCGACGGCTGGACGGCAGACAACACCGACGGCATCGGCCTGGTGCGCGACCTCCAGGGCCCTGCCGGCCGAAGCTTGGCCGGCCAACGGTTGCTGCTGATCGGCGCCGGCGGGGCCGCATCCGGCGTGCTGGGGCCGTTGATCGAGGCCGGCTGCGCCCACATCACCGTGGCCAACCGCACACCTGACAAGGCAGCAGCGCTGGTCGAGCGCCACCAGCATTGGGCGCAGCACCACGGCACGCAGTTGCAGGCCAGCGGCCTGGCCGACTGCGGCGAGGTCTTCGACGTGGTGCTCAACAGCAGCGCCAGCAGCCTGGCCGGCGGTGACGTGCCGGTGCACGCCCGGGTGCTGCGGCCGGGCACGTTGGCGGTGGATTTGATGTACGGCCCGACTGCTGCGGGCTTTCTGACCTGGGCAGGGGCGCACGGCGCTGTGGGCCGCGACGGCCTGGGCATGCTGGTGGAGCAAGCCGCCGAGGCCTTTGCGCTGTGGCGCGGCGTGCGGCCACACACCGCCCCGGTGCTGGCCGCGCTGCGCGCCCGGCTGGCCGCCCCGGGCTGAGGCCCACAGCGCCAGACGCCGCAGCCGTGGCCAAAACCTCCGCGACCCCCGCAGCCCAAGGTGGCGGGCACAAACGCCAGACCGGCGGCGCCGGTCTTCGTGCCGGTCGCGGCGCCCGCCTGCGCCAGCACACCGTGCGCCTGATTGCGCTGCTGCTGCTGTGCGCCGCCGCGCTGCAGCTCTACTTTGTCGCCCGCATCGCTTTGATGGCCGTATTGGCGCCGCAATCCACCAGCTTTCAGCGCAGCGAGGCCTGGCGCCTGCTGGTGGAAAAACACCGTATCGACTGGCGCCAGGACTGGGTGGACCAGGGCCGCATCGGTGCCAACCTGAAACGTGCGGTGATCGCCAGCGAGGATGCGGGGTTTGTGGACCACAGCGGCGTTGAATGGGACGCGCTGGAACAAGCCTGGGAGAAAAACCAGCGCGCCGAGGCGGTGGCTGCACGCCGCAACGCGCAACTCGACAAACGCGCCGCGCCCGACCCTAACAAGGGCAGCGGCAAGGGCGGCAGCAAGCACAGCGATCAGCCTACGGCCCTGGGCAAGCCGGGAGCCGCGGCCAAGCCCCGGGTCGATCCCAAGGTGGTGGGTGGGTCCACCATCAGCCAGCAACTGGCCAAAAACCTGTTCTTGTCGGGTGAGCGCACGGCCCTGCGCAAGGCGCAGGAGTTCATGCTGACGCTGACGCTCGAAGCCCTGCTGCCGAAGCGCCGCATCCTGGAGATCTACCTCAACAGCGTGGAATGGGGCGAGGGGGTGTTCGGCGCCCAGGCCGCGGCGCAGCACTACTTCCGCACCGACGCTGCCCGGCTCGATACGCTGTCCGCCGCCCGCCTGGCGGTGATGTTGCCGGCGCCCAAGCGCTTCGAGAAAAGCCCCGGCTCGGCCTACGTCAGCGGCCGGGCGGGCACCATCGCGGCGCGCATGGGCGGCGTGGCGCTGCCCTGAACCCAGCGCTGGCCCGTCCGCGTTGCCCGGCGGAAGCCGCCCGCCCCGCTCGCCCAGAACCCCCTGGTGCACAAGCCCGGCGCCGATTCTTACAATGACCCCATGTCGTTCAGCCTGACCCAGGAAATCGCCGCCACCGCCGCCCGGCTGGTGGTGGACGAAGGCATGGAGTACGGCACCGCAAAGCACAAGGCCCTGCGTGCACTCGGCCGCTCGGGCGCCGGCCGCGGCGGGATGCCCGGCAACGGGCAGGTCGAAGACGAAGTTCGCGAGTACCTGGCACTGTTCTGCGCCGACACCCAGCCGGGGCAATTGCAGGTGCTGCGCCGGCTGGCCCTGACCTGGATGGAGCGCCTGGCCGAGTTTCGCCCGCACCTGGGCGGCGCAGTCTGGCGCGGCACGGCCACCCGGCTGTCGGCGATCCACCTCGACCTGTATTGCGACGACGCCAAGTCGGCCGAGATCATGCTGATCAACAAGGGGGTTGACTACGACGTCGGCAGCCGCCCGGGTGCGCGCGGCGAGCCGGTCGACCTGTTGAGCATCGCGGCGCGCTGCGCCGAGTGGGGCGAGACGGTGACGCTGATCCTCACCATCCTCGACCACGACGACCTGCGTGGCGCCCTCAAACCCGACCCGCAAGGCCGGTCCTGGCGCGGCGACAGCCAGGCGCTGCGCCGTCTGCTGGACCCCACCGATCCCAAGCCATGACCCAGTCCGCCCGACCCACCGAGCCCGATGCCGACCCTGCCACCGACACCCGCGTCGCCGCGTCACGCCGTCGGCTGCTGGTCGGTGCAGCCGGTACGGCGGCGCTGGCGGGCATGGGCTTGGCGGTATGGCAGCAACGCCGCGGCGGCGCCCAGGCCGCACCGGGTGGCAGCGACGACCTGAGCCCTTTGTGGGCCCTGCAGGTGGCCCGACCTGAAGGCGGGCAAATCGTGCTGGCCAGCCTGCGCGGCAAACCCCTGCTGATCAACTTCTGGGCCACCTGGTGCGCGCCCTGCCTGCGCGAGATGCCCGAGATCGACCGGTTTCACCGTGAGTTTTCACCTCGCGGTTGGCAGGTGCTGGGCCTGGCCATCGACGGACCCACACCGGTGCGGGCGTTTCTGGCCCGCGTCAAGATCGGGTTCCCGATCGGCTTGGCCGGGCTGGACGGCACCGACCTGGTTCACAGCCTGGGCAATCCGCAAGGCGGTTTGCCGTTTTCGGTGATGATCAGCGCCACAGACAAGGTGTTGCACCGCAAGATGGGCGAGACCTCGTTCGAGGAACTGGCCGGCTGGGCGGCCCAGGCGTGATGCCAGGGCCCGCGTCAAGTTCGGCGAAAATGCGGCCAACTTCGACCGATCATCCTTGATCGCGGCTTGAACGCCGGCCACACCCTGATTTGGCGGCAAACCGGTCGCGGCGTAATGGCTGTGACACAATTCACGCAGTTTGCCGGCTGAAAGCCGCCATTTAATCCAGCCCGGCAGCGGGATATCAACCGATCACGCATCGGCGGCCCACGGGCCCTTGCCCGATGTATACCGCTGCCCAGACCCAAGGAGTGCCCCACATGGACTTGCGCAAGCTCAAGACGCTGATCGACCTGGTGTCCGAATCGAACATCTCGGAACTGGAAATCACCGAGGCTGAAGGCAAGGTCCGCATCGTCAAGGCCAGTGCCGCCGCGGCCCCGGCGCCGATGATGATGATGGCGCCGGCGCCCGCACCAGCGATGACCGCCAGCCCGATGGCCGCGGCTGCCCCGGCGCCCGTCGCCGAGCCCGAAGAGACTGGCCATGTGGTCAAGTCGCCGATGGTCGGCACGTTTTACCGCGCCAGCAGCCCCGGCGCCAAGTCGCTGGCCGAGATCGGTGACACGATCAAGGAGGGCGAATCGATCTGCATCATCGAGGCGATGAAGATCATGAACGAGATCGAGGCCGACAAGAGCGGCACCGTGACCAAGGTGCTGGTCGAAAACGGTCAGGCCGTCGAGTTCGGCCAGCCGCTGTTCATCGTCGAATGACGCCGGTTGTCGGAAGCAAGATGTTCAAGAAAATTCTGATCGCCAATCGAGGCGAGATCGCACTGCGCATCCAGCGCGCCTGCCGCGAGATGGGCATCAAGTCGGTGGTGGTCTACTCCGAGGCCGACCGCGAGGCCAAGTACGTCAAGCTCGCCGACGAGGCGGTGTGCATCGGTCCGGCGCCGTCGGCGCAGAGCTACCTCAACATGCCGGCGATCATCGCCACCGCCGAGGTCACCGACGCCGAGGCGATCCACCCGGGTTACGGCTTTCTGGCCGAAAACGCCGACTTTGCCGAACGGGTCGAAAAAAGCGGCTTCACCTTCATCGGGCCCACCTCCGAGTCGATCCGCCTGATGGGCGACAAGGTGTCGGCCAAGCAGGCCATGATCCGGTCGGGTGTGCCGTGCGTGCCGGGCTCGGAGGGTGCGCTGAACGACGACCCCAAGGCCACCGTGCAGGCGGCGCGTGCCATCGGCTACCCGGTGATCATCAAGGCCTCGGGCGGCGGCGGCGGGCGTGGCATGCGGGTGGTGCACACCGAGGCCGCGCTGCTCAACGCGGTGGCCACCACCCGGGCCGAGGCGGGTGCTGCCTTCGGCAATCCGGCGGTCTACATGGAGAAGTTTCTCCAGAACCCGCGCCACATCGAGATCCAGATCCTGGCCGACGAGCACCGCAACGCGGTCTGGCTGGGCGAGCGCGACTGCTCGATGCAGCGCCGCCACCAGAAGATCATCGAAGAAGCGCCGGCGCCCGGCATCCCGCGCCGCGCCATCGAGCGCATCGGCGACCGCTGCGCTGCGGCCTGCAAGAAGATCAGCTACCGGGGTGCCGGCACCTTCGAGTTCTTGTACGAAAACGGTGAGTTCTATTTCATCGAGATGAACACCCGCATCCAGGTCGAGCATCCGGTGACCGAACTGGTGACCGGCGTGGACATCGTGCAGATGCAGATCCGGGTGGCGGCCGGTGAAAAGTTGCCGTTCACCCAGCGCCAGATCCAGATGCGCGGCCACGCCATCGAGTGTCGGATCAACGCCGAAGACCCGTACAAGTTCACCCCATCGCCGGGCCGCATCACGATGTGGCATGCGCCGGGTGGCCCCGGCGTGCGGGTCGATTCACACGTCTACACCAACTACACCGTGCCGCCCAACTACGACTCGATGATCGGCAAGATCATCGTGCACGGCGACACCCGCGGGCAGGCGCTGGCACGCATGCGCATCGCGCTGTCGGAGACGGTGGTCGAGGGCATCCACACCAACATCGCGCTGCACCGCGAGCTGATGGCCGACGCCAAGTTCGTCGAAGGCGGCACCAGCATCCACTACCTCGAAGGCTGGCTCGAGCGCCACAAGCGCTGATGGCCCCGGATGTCATGACGCCGCCCTCGAAGATGCATGAACTGGTCGTCCGGCTGCCCGAGTCTCTGGTCGAAGCGGTATCGGAGGCGCTGGTCGATGAGTTGGACGCACTCAGCGTGTCGGTGGCCGACGCCGATGCCGGCACCGACGCCGAGCAGGCGCTGTTTGGCGAGCCCGGCATGCCGGCACCCAAGGCGGGCTGGCAGCGCTCGGACATCACCGCGCTGTTTGCCACCGAGGCCGAGGCCACCGCCGCCGCCACGCTGCTGCGGGCGCAGGACTGGGCCACCGAGCTGGCCGTGCTGGCCCTGCGCGCGGTGGAGGACCAGGACTGGGTGCGCTTGACGCAATCCCAGTTTGCGCCGGTCGAGGTGACGCCCAGCTTCTGGATCGTGCCGAGCTGGCACGAGGCACCCGCCGCCGCCAGCACGGTGATCCGGCTCGACCCGGGCCTGGCCTTTGGCACCGGCACCCACCCCACCACCCGCATGTGCCTGCGCTGGACGGCGCAGCAGGCCGCAGCCCTGTCGGCCCACTGGACCCGGGTACTGGACTACGGCTGTGGCTCGGGCATCCTGGCGATTGGCGCGGCACTGCATGGTGCAAAAGGCATCGATGCCGTCGATATCGATGAGGCCGCGGTGACGGCCACCACCGCCAACGCCCTGGCCAATGGCGTGACGCTGAACCCCGGCCTGCCCGAGGCGGCCACCGGCCGCTACGCACTGGTGCTGGCCAACATCCTGGCCTCGCCGCTCAAGCTGCTGGCGCCGCTGCTGGCAGGCCATGTGGCGCCGGGCGGCCACCTGGTGCTGGCCGGCATCCTGGCGCGCCAGGCCGACGAGATCAAGGCTGCCTACGCGCCTTGGCTGGCGCTGGAGGTCAGCGACAGCGAGGACGGCTGGATCCTGATGACGGCGCAACGGCCGGCCTGAGAGACTGAGCGTCTTTCGTTCATGCCCGCTCATCACGCCCAAAGACGCCCGCTCGTCGTTGCAAATGCTCGCCATAGCCCGGGCTATGGCTGCGCTTTGTGCCTAGACCGGACGCCTTTCGAGCGCGCTGCTCGGTCGCGCCCGAAAAACGCTCAGCCTCTGAGCCCGGCCGACACGGCATGAACCTGGCCACACGCTGCCCGTCCTGCGGCACGGTTTTCCGGGTCGTCCGGGATCAGCTGCGGGTGTCCGAAGGCTGGGTGCGCTGCGGTCGCTGCAACAGCGTGTTCAATGCCGCCGAGGTGCTGTTCGACATCGACAACGGCGCGCCGGTGCATGTCGAGCTCAACGCCGAGCCCGCACCGCCGGACGCCGCCGACACCGGATCCGAGCCGACGGTCACCGACTGGACTGCAGCACCGGCAGCGCCGCCAACCACCCAGGACGGTGTCACGGCCGCGCAACCAGCCTCCAGCCCGGTGGGGCGCCAGGAGCCGGGCTTCAGCGCGGCCCCGGCCTGGTCGGCGCCTTCACGTGCCGAGCCGATGTTCGACCCGCCTGAAACGCCCTGGGCGGGCAGCAACCCCAATAGTGCCTCCCAGCGTGAAGAGCCGCTGCTGCGCGCCCCTTCCTTGCCGTCCACCCCGCAGGATGCCGACCCCGATTTCACCGCCCCCTCGGCGCAGGGGCCTGGCGCGCCGCCTTCGCCCCGGTCGCCCGCGTCACGGCCCTCGCCCAGCGCCCCGGCCGAGCTCGCCGACACCACGCTTGCGCCGCCCTTGCCGTCGTTCCTGCGCACCGCCGACCATGCCGCGCTGTGGCGCCGTCCGGCCGTGCGCGCCGCGCTGGGCATCGCCGTGCTGCTGCTGGCCGCCGGTCTGCTGCTGCAAGCTGCCCTGCTCTGGCGCGATACGCTGGCCGCCCGGCTGCCTGCCAGCGAGCCGGCGCTGCATGCCCTCTGCCGCCTGGCCGGTTGCCAGGTGCAGCCGCTGCGCCGGATCGACGCACTGGCGGTGGACAGCTCGGGCCTGAACCGCCTGGACGGCTCCACGCTGTACCGGCTGCAACTGGTGCTGCACAACCGTGCCGACACCGCGGTGCTGGCGCCGGCGCTTGATTTGTCGCTGACCGACGCGCAGGGCAAGCTGGTGGCCCGGCGTGTGCTGGCGCTGGCCGACCTGGGCGCGCCGCAATCGGTGCTACAGGCTGGCCAGGAATTGCCGATCAAGGTCTTGATGGCCACGGGCGAGCGGCGGGTCGAGGGTTACACCGTCGAGCTGTTCTACCCCTGACCGGCCCCCACCCTTCTCAATTCAACTTCGGACCGGCTTGCGTCGGCACCCCCACACCATGTCAGTCCTGATCTGCGGCTCGCTTGCCTTCGACACCATCACCAACTTCCCCGGCCGCTTCTCGCAGCAGATCATGCCCGACAAGGTGCACATCCTGAACGTGTCGTTCCTGGTGCCGACGATGCGGCGCGAGTTTGGCGGTTGCGCCGGCAACATCGCCTACACGCTGCAGTTGCTGGGCGGGCAGCCGTTGGTGATGGCCGCGCTGGGCAATGACGGCGGCGACTACCTCAAGCGCCTGCAGGGCTGGGGGCTGGACACCTCGCAGGTGCTGCAGGCGGGCGACACCTACACCGCCCAGTGCATGATCATCACCGACCAGGACAACAACC
>JBBQAH010000022.1:0-23481 GCA_038316145.1 Burkholderiales bacterium | reverse complement strand
AAGCAGGGCGTGCTGACCCGCGACCTGAACCGCTGCATCGCCGCCGGCGGCAACATCTACTTCCTGGCCAAGATCGGCGCCACCGACGGCAAGAGCTTCCAGTACATGGCCGCCAGCATGACCGGCATGACGCAGGACGCCTACGCCGCGATGATGCTGGCCGGCGGCCGATCGGTCGAGGGCAACCGCCGGGTTGGCGAATCAGCATCGGAGCAGAAATAGTGGCCCGCATCACCGCCAGCGTCTACACCTCCCACGTGCCGGCCATTGGTGCCGCACTCGATCTGGGCAAGAGCAACGAGCCCTACTGGCAGCCGGTCTTCAAGGGCTACGAATATTCCAAGCAGTGGATGTTGGACAACAAGCCCGACGTGATCTTTCTGGTCTACAACGACCACGCCACTGCCTTCAGCCTGGAGATGATCCCGACCTTTGCGATCGGCACGGCAGCGTCCTACCAGCCGGCCGACGAAGGCTGGGGCCCGCGTCCGGTGCCCACGGTGATCGGCCACCCCGAGCTGGCCGCGCACATCGCGCAGTCGGTGATCCAGCAGGATTTCGACCTGACCATCGTCAACAAGATGGAGGTGGACCACGGCCTGACCGTGCCGCTGAGCCTGATGTGCGGCCAACCCGGCGGCGTCCAACCGGCCTGGCCGTGTCCGGTGATCCCGTTTGCGGTCAATGTGGTGCAGTACCCGGTGCCGTCGGGCCGGCGCTGCTTCATGCTGGGCCAGGCCATCCGCCGCGCGGTCGAGTCGTTCGATCAAGACCTGAATGTGCAGATCTGGGGCACCGGCGGCATGAGCCACCAGCTGCAAGGCCAGCGCGCCGGGCTGATCAACAGCAAGTTCGACAACGACTTTCTCGACCGCTTGATGGCCGACCCGGCCGGCCAGGCCGCCGTGCCGCACATCGACTATGTGCGTGAGGCCGGCAGCGAGGGCATCGAGCTGGTGATGTGGTTGATTGCCCGTGGCGCCATGAGCGACATCAACGGCGGCCCGGCACCCACGCTCAAGCACCGCTTCTACCATGTGCCCGCCAGCAACACGGCCGTCGGCCACCTGATCCTGGAGAACCACTGACATGGCAAAACCGATCAAGGTCGCACTGGCTGGCGCGGGCGCGTTTGGACTCAAGCACCTGGACGGCATCCGCAACATCGACGGTGTTGAAGTGGTGTCTCTGGTCGGCCGCGAGCTGGAAAAAACCCGTGAAACTGCGGCCCGATACGGCATCCCCCACGTCACCACCGATCTGGCCGACAGCTTGGCGCTACCGGGCGTGGGCGCGGTGATCCTGTGCACGCCCACGCAGATGCACGCCGAGCAAAGCCTGGCCTGCCTGCGTGCGGGCAAGCATGTGCAGGTCGAAATCCCGCTGGCCGACACCCTGGCCGGCGCCCAGGCCGTGGCTGATCTGGCCCAGCGCAGCGGGCTGGTGGCAATGTGCGGCCACACCCGGCGCTTCAACCCCAGCCACCAGTGGGTGCACCACAAAATAGCGGCCGGCGAGCTCAACATCCAGCAGATGGATGTGCAGACCTATTTCTTTCGCCGCAGCAACATCAACGCGCTGGGCCAGGCGCGCAGCTGGACCGACCACCTGCTGTGGCACCACGCCGCCCACACGGTCGACTTGTTTGCCCACCAGGCGGGCTCGCCCATCGTGAAGGCCAACGCCGTCCAGGGCCCGATTCACCCCACCCTGGGCATCGCGATGGACATGAGCATCCAGTTGCAAGCCGAAAGCGGCGCGATCTGCACGCTGTCGCTCAGCTTCAACAACGACGGCCCGCTGGGCACCTTCTTCCGCTATATCGGCGACAGCGGCACCTACCTGGCGCGTTACGACGACTTGTTCACCGGCAAGGACGAGAAGATCGACGTGTCGCAGGTGGCGGTGTCGATGAACGGCATCGAACTGCAGGACCGCGAATTTTTTGCCGCGATCCGCGAGGGGCGTGAACCCAACGCCAGCGTGGCCCAGGTGCTGCCGTGTTACCAGGTGCTGCACGGCCTGGAGCAGCAACTCATCGCCGGCTGAGCTTCTACCGCCGAGCACCACCCGGAAGTTGCTGGCTGCAGAGCAATCAATCTGGCCCAGCGGCTGAACCCGGTGCCAGCGCCAGCGCTTACAACCGGACCGTGCGGGGGTCAGGCACGTTGCTGTAGAGCGCGATGACCTCATTGGCCCGGCGCCGAAGCACGGCGGCCTGGTTGACGTAGCCCTTGTCGGTGATCTCGCCGGCGTCCACGCTGGGCGCATCGTCCAGCATCCGGGCGCGGGTGGGCGTCTGGGACGAGCCACCGCCGTCCTGCCGCATGGCCAGCAAGGCTTCGCGCAGGCGGTCCGTCAACGCATCGGCAGTCCATCCCCGGGCGGCGGGGGACGCAAAAACCAGCAGGCCGACCTCTTCCCGGTCGTGTCCGGTAACAACCACGTCGGCTGCCAACGGGCTCAGTGCCGTGACGGCACGCAGCCGCATGGTGCCCACCGACACCCAGGTGCCGCTCATCAGCTTGAAGTCCTCGGCCACGCGGCCGTCGAAGGCTACGCCCTGTGACGGGTCTGCTGCATCCACCAGGCGGCCGGCGTCGCCGATCAGGTAGTAGCCTTCATCGTCGAAGGCCTTGGCGGTGAGTTCCGGTGCGTTGCTGTATGCGGCAAACACGTTCGGGCCACGTACCCGCATCTCCAGCTTGCCGCCGTTGGGCACAAACTTGATCTCCACGCCGGGCAGCGGCCCGCCGATGCATCCGGCCCGGTCGATTGCCCAGTACACCGACGTCAGGGCAGGGGACGTCTCGGTCGCACCCCAGGCCGAGGTGAACCAGACCGGCCGGTCCGCGCCACGAACGCTGGCGGCCACCGACTCCAGCCGCTGCCACAGGCTTTGGGGCAGGGCCGCGCCCGCATAGAACAAGGCTTCAAGCGGCCCGAAAAAGGCCTGCGCAAAGCCCGGATCCTGCTCCAGGAAGGGCAACAGCATGTCGAAACCGCGCGGCACGTTGAAGTAGACGTTGGGCTGCACCTCCCGCAGGTTTCTGACCGTCCTGTCGACCAGCCCGGGCGCCGGCCGCCCGTCGTCGATATACAGGCTGCCACCGTGGGCCAGCACCATGTTGAAGTTGTGGTTGCCGCCAAAAGTGTGGCTCCAGGGCAGCCAGTCGAGCAGCTTGAGCCGGTGCCGGTCGAGAAACGGCCAAACCTGCGCAATCTGTTGCTGGTTGGCGGTGAGCATGCGGTGGGTGTTGACCACCGCCTTGGGCAAACCGGTGGACCCGCTGGTCAGCAGCAGTTTGGCGGTGTCGTCAGGCCGCACCGCATGGTAGGCCGCCAGCACGGCGGGGGTTTCCGCTGTTTGCAACAGGTCGTCCAGCGCCAGCGCACCGGCAAACGCAGCCGCGTCGCGGCTGAAAACCACCGGTGCCTTGCCGCGCCAGCTGCCAATGGCCGGCCCGTAGACCTGGGGGTCGGAGGCATAGAGCAGTGCCGGATCGAGCGCGTCGAGCATGCCGTGGATCTTGTCGAACTGGGTGGTCAGCCGGCAGTAGGCGCTCGACACCGTACAGACCGGCCGGCCCACGTGCAGGCTGGCCAACAGCAACAATGCGTGGTCTACCGCGTTGTCGCTCAGCACGACGACAGGTTTGCCGGCGGGCAGTTTCAAGTCAAGCAACGATTGCGCCAGGCGCCCGACCCAGCCGCGCACATCGCCATAGCTCAACCGACGCCAGGCACCGGCGGCATCCCGCTCCGCCAGAAACAACGCCTCGGGGGTTGTACTGGCCCAATGCTCCAGCCAGGCGCCGATGCATCGGGCATAGGGTTGCAAAGCCTCGGGGTGCCGAAGCACAAAGCTGCCGTCGGCGCGGTTTTTACGCTCGGCACGGGGTGGTGCCAGGGAAAACGGATCATCGAACAAGCGCAAATCGGGCATGGGCGGGCTCGCAACGGGTGGGTTGCACCATTGTGTGGACGGCGCGGTGCGATGATGCGCAGGCCCAAGAAAAAACCCGCCAGCGCTTGACCGCTGGCGGGTTTCAGAGGCAGGACACCAGCGGCAGGCTGGCGCCGCGCCGTCAGGGCTTCGTGCTGGTCTCGGCTTCGGCTTCCTTGCAGGTCGGGGAGCAGACAAACTGCGCCTTGCCCAGCAGGCGACGGGACTTCAGCAAACTGCGGGGGCGGTGCTTGCCACACAGAAAACACGACATCGTTGCAGCGCCAAAGGCGCCGGCAGCGGTGAACGGTGAGCCCGGCGTTTTGCTGCGGTAACGCAGGCCGTCGGAATCGATGGAGGTCTTGGTATCGGCTTTGGCCATGGGTGGGTGCGATTGGGCGTTGAAGTGGCGGCGCAGGGATCTGCACGTCACTGCGGCTGAATACGTGATCCGGCCCAGTTGCATGCATTATGCCACATCATTTTGATTTGACATAATATACATCGTCGCGCATTTTGAGAGACAGAAGCAGAAGGGGATTTCTGCGCCGCTTGCCGGTCAGCTGGCAGGCAAGCCCTCACCACTCCACCGCGATCGGCGCCAAAGGCATCGGTGCGGAAGCGGGTGCGGGTGCCGGTGCGGGTACTGCAGCAGCATCGATTGCCGATGCGGACGCGGTGGCCCAGGGGGTTTCTGCGGCTTCTTTGCACACGACCACCAACTGGGACTGTCGTTTGGGCGGATCGAGCACTTCGCTGGTGGCATTCATCCACCGGCGCAAGCTGCCGTCATCATCTGCGGGACGCTGGTCACGGCCGCTTTGGCGCATCACCTCGCCGCCTTGAGGGCACAGCCGCCGGGCCTCGCGTTGCAGCATCGCCAACGCCGGGCCGCGCAACTCATAGGCAGACACATCGGTCCGGCCGGTCGCCAGGCTGCGCACGTCGACGACTGCACTGCAGCCAGTGGCCAATACGACCACGGCCCACCGGCACGCGGCGGGCAGCCAGGCCGACATCCAGGCCACGTTGACCGGGCTCAAGCCGCGCTGCGCTGGTCGGGCGGGCCTTGCCAGTCCAGGGCCCGGTCGAAGCTGTCGTCAGCGGCCTGATCACTGTTGCGGCCGGCGATGCCGTCGGACTCCGAGACGTCGTCGGCCAGCCCCCCCAACAGCGGCTTGTCCAGCGGTCGGCAAATCCGGCGCTGCAAATGCGCCAGGCGTTCGGACCGCTCGATCTGAGCGATCACCGCCTGTGGGTCGATCATCAAGGCAAACGGGTTGATGTGGCGGGGCAAGGTCTGCATGGGGTGTCCTGTTGGGGCAAGCCGGGCGGAATACCCGTGAACACACTCTAGAACCGCGCCCCCAGAATTTGCAGTCAGCCTACCGACATGCCGGTTGTCGGACTTTGCCTGACGCGCTGTCAGGCAGAGCCCGGCAATGCGCCACCGCAAACCCCGTCGCACCGCGCGGCACGGGCTTTAGCGGGCTGCGCGCAGCAGGCTCTCGGCCAGAGCCTCGCGGCCCGCCTGGCGGGCAAAGTCGGCGGCGCTCAGGCCCAGGTCGTTGCGCAGCCCAACGTCGGCGCCCTGCTTCAGCATCAGTTGCACCGCATCCTCGGGGCCGTAGCGCGCCGCCATCATCAGCGGCGTGCTGCCGTTGGGCGAGCGTGCATCGACCTGGGCGCCACGCGCCAACAGCAGTTGTACAGCCGACACCTCCGGGCCGCTGGCGGCGTAGTGCAAGGCTGTCCAGACTTTGGGGCCCGGGCTGTCTACGGTGGCGCCGCGGGCTATCAGTTTCTGCAGCCACGCGGTCTGGCCCTTGAGTGCGCTGATCATCAGCGCGGTCTCGCCAGCGCTGTTGCTCAGGTCGATGCGCAACTGTGGGTGGGCCAGCAGTACGGCGGCAATCTTGAATGAGCCTTCCCGCAGACTGAGGTAAAGCGGTGTCTGGCCCTTGTCATCGCGGGCGTTGGGGTCGAAGCCGCGCTCCAGCAGGCCACTGACGGTGCGGTCGTCGTCAAAAGTGATGGCCTTGAAAAAATCTTCGTAGGCCCCTGCCCTGGCGGCTGAAACTCCAGCCGCCAAAGCAAGATACAAAACAAACTTAAAGAGGATTCTCAGCATTGATCGGCTCACTTTCTGGGCGTGGCAGCTTGAACAGGAACTCAAAATTGCGGCTGGTGGCGTCGGCAACCGCCTCGGTGGACAAGGATTTGATGCGCGCCAGCTCGGCCGCCACCCACGGTACCCAGGCCGGCGAGTTGGGGCGACCCCGGTGCGGCACCGGCGCCAGGTAAGGGCTATCGGTTTCGATCAGGCAACGGTCCAGCGGCACAAAGGCGGCCACTGCACGCAACTCTGCCGCCGTCTTGAAGGTCAGGATGCCCGAAAACGAGATGTGGAAACCCAAGTCCAACGCAGCCCGCGCCACCTCGGCGGTTTCAGTGAAACAGTGGAATACCCCGGTGATCGCGCCGCCCGACGCGGCCTGGGCATCGCGCAGCATCGCCACGGTGTCCGCCGAGGCACTGCGGGTATGGATCACCAGCGGCTTGGCCACGGCAGCCGCCACGGCAATGTGCACCGAGAAACGCTCACGCTGCCAGGCCATGTCGGCCACGCTGCGTCCATCGAGCCGGTAGTAGTCGAGCCCGGTTTCGCCCACGGCGACCACCCGAGGCAGCAGTGCCAGGCTGCGCAGGCGCACAAAATCCGGCTCGGCAACGCCCTCGTTGTCGGGATGCACACCCGCCGAGCACCAGAAGTTGTCGTGCGCCAGCGCCAGGCCGTGCACGGTGGGGAACTCCTCCAGCGTGGTGCAGATCACCAGCGCCCGGTCGACCTGGGCGGCGGCCATGTCGGCGCGCACCTGGTCGATGCGGCCGTACAGCTCTGGAAAACTCAAGTGGCAGTGGGAGTCGACAAACATCGGGCAGGAGGACCGTAGCAGGCGGAAAGGCGATCAACGAGAACGCTCGAGGGGTGACAGCTGGGGGGTAAGGCACTGGCCAGGTGGCGCAGCGTCGCAGGGTTTGAACCCGCGCGGACCAAGCCAGCACCCGGTTGCAGGCAGCGCCGCTACACCGTTTGCGTCGGCTTGGCCGATGAAATCTGCGTACCCAGGGCTTCTTCGATGCGCAGCTTGAGCAAGCGGGCCTTTTCATCGTTGGGGAACCGCACACCGACACCGGGTGTGCGGCCGCCCGACGCATTGGCCGGTGTTATCCAGCCGACCTTGCCCGCGACCGGGTAGCGCTGGGGGTCGTCGGGCAGGGACAGCAGCAAATAGATGTCGTCGTTCAAGCGGTACTGCCGGTTGGTCGGCACAAACAGGCCACCCTCGGTAAACAGCGGGATGTAGGCCGCATACAGTGCGCCTTTTTCCCGGAAGACGAGCTGGATCACGCTGGGTCGGGCACCTTGTGACGCGGCTGGCAGCCCGGCCCCACCGGTCTGAATGGCCGCGCCCTGCCCTGCCGAGGTGGAATTTGCGTCGCTCATCGGCGCGAGTGTAGCGATGCCGGGGCGCTGGCACGGGTGGCGACGTGGCCGCCTCGGCTGGGGGGCGACGCCCACACCGCGCCAGCCTGCGTGACCAAGGACTCGATCAGCAGCCCGGCATTCCAGGGGTGTTCGTCGTGGCGCGCAGCGCGCTGCAAGGCCCGTTGCCAAACCCGCAAGGCCGCCGGGTCAGCGCCGCCCGGCAGATGCGCGGCGGCAAAAAAGCGCGGTGCACCGCCCGCAGCCGTCACCTGGGCATCGTGCGCCAGCCGCAACAACCAATCCACCACCCGCGGGATCGGCCGGCCGGCCAGCGACGACGCATCACCGCTGGCCACGCGGCGTGGTAGCTCGGCCAGCAGCGCCGGTGTGACGCCGTCGCGGGCCCAGGCCAGCGCCTCCAGCGGGCTGCCACCGGCGGCCTGCAGCAGCGCGTCCGGGTCGGCAACGCCCTGCGTGCGCAGCCATGCCAGCGCCTGGTCCGGGGCCGGCAGGTCAAGGCGCAATCGCTGGCAGCGGCTGCGCACGGTGGCGAGCAGGTGCTCGGGGTCGGCGCTGGTCAGCAGCAGGCGCAAGCGGCCCGGCGGCTCCTCCAGGGTCTTGAGCAGGGCGTTGGCGGCCGTGGTGTTGAGCGCGTCGGCCGGGTGCACCACCATCACCTTGCCGCGGCCCCGGCCACTGGTCTGCTGGGCCCAGGCAATGGCCTGGCGTACCTGCTCGACCCGGATCTCGCGGCTGGGTTTGGTCTCGGCCTTGCTCAACTTGCTGTCTTCGTCGTCCACCCAGCCCAGCTGCACACGCAGGGCGTCGGGCAGCAGCAGCAACAGGTCCGGGTGCACCCGGGTGGCCACCAGATGGCAGCTGCCACAGCGGCCGCACGGTTTCTGCAACCGGACGGCAGCTGGGTCCTCGCAGAGTGCGGTCTGGGCCAGCAGCAGGCCCAGTGCGAGTTGGCCTGCGCCGGCCGGGCCCACGATCAGCAGGGCGTGGGCTTTGGCCAGTGCGGCGGCCTGGGTCAGCGCGCTGCCCAACCAAGGCAAGGGCAGGCTGCCGTCGGCGGCAACACCGACCGGCGTGGTGGGCAAGACGTCCTTGGCCATGGCTTCAGCCAGCGGCGGGCGCCGGTGCCGCGGAGGGTGCCGGGACTGCGGGCAAGGTCGGCAGGGCTTGCACCGCATGCACCACTTGCGCCCAGACTGCGGCCATCGACGGGCTGGCATCGATGCGCGAAAATCGCCGGGGATCGTTGGCCGCGCGCTGCGCGTAGCCCGAGCGCACCCGATCAAAGAAGTCGATATCCTCACGCTCCAGCCGGTCGGCGCTGCGGGTTGCGGCCCGGCGGGCAGCAGCCACCGGGGCGGGCAAGTCAAACCAGAGCGTCAGGTCGGGTTGCAGCAGGGCCGGGGCCGGGCTTTGGTGCGCAGCGCCTGGCCCTTGCGTGCCCTGCCCGGCGCCGGTTGCCACCTGTTGCACCCAACGCTCCAGCTGCGCCAATACGGCCAGATCAAAGCCGCGACCTGCGCCCTGGTAGGCGAAGGTGGCGTCGGTGAACCGGTCACACAGCACCACCTCGCCGCGCGCCAATGCGGGGGCGATGACCTTGCGCAGGTGGTCGCGCCGGCCGGCAAAAACCAGCAGGGCTTCGGTCAGCGCGTCCATCTCGTTGTGCAGGAACAGCGCCCGCAACTGTTCGGCCAATGGCGTGCCGCCGGGCTCGCGGGTCAGCAACAGCGTGTGGCCCTGGCTGCGCAGCAGATCGGCCAGCGAGGCGATGTGGGACGACTTGCCGGCGCCGTCGATGCCCTCCAGGCTGATGAAACAGCCTGGGTACGTCGGTCGCCGCGGTCTCGTGTCCGGCGCAAGGCCACCGGGGCCCGGCGGCGCGATCATGGTGCGCTGCGGCCCGGCGCCGTGGGCGAGCCCGGCGCCAGACGGGTCGCATTGCCGCCGCGTTGGCTGCGAAGGTATTGGTTCACCGCCCGATTGTGCGCGGCCAGATCGTCGCTGAACACGCTGCTGCCGTCACCCCGCGCCACGAAGTACAGCGCCCGGGTCGGCTCGGGCTGCACCGCCGCCCGCAGCGACGCCAGCCCCGGCATGGCGATCGGCGTCGGCGGCAGGCCGGTGCGGGTGTAGGTGTTGAAGGGCGTGTCGGCCTGCAGGTCACGCTTGCGCAGGTTGCCGCTGAAGTCCTGCCCGACCGCATCGGCCACGCCGTAGATCACGCTCGGGTCGGTCTGCAGCGGCATGCCGATGCGCAGCCGGTTGATGAACACCCCGGCAATTTGCCCACGGTCACGGGCCAGGCCGGTCTCTTTTTCGACGATCGACGCCAGCACCAGCGCCTGCTCGGCGGTCTGCAGGGGCAGGTTGGCGGCGCGGCTGGCCCAGACCTCGTCCAGCTTCTGGCGCTGCGCCTTTGCTGCGCGGCGCAGCACGGTCAGGTCGCTGACACCCCGGCTGTAGAGGTAGGTGTCGGGGTAAAAACGCCCCTCGGGCATGCTGCCGGATTGGCCGATAGCGGCCATCAGCGCGGTATCCGTCAGCCCGGCGCTGGCGGGTTTGAGGTGCGGCGCGCGGGCCAGCGCAGCGCGGAACTGGCGAAAGGTCCAGCCCTCGATCAGACGCACCCGCTCAAACGCCTCGTCGCCCTGCACCAGCTTGGCCAGCAGGCTGCGCGGGGTCACGCCGGGCTCCAGTTCGTAGCTGCCGGCGCGGATGCGGCGGGCCTGGCCGCTCCAACGGAACCACTGGTACAACGCGGCGGGCTCGGTCAGGACGCCGGCCCGCACCCAGGCATTGGCCACCTCGCGTGGTGGCGTGCCGGGCTCGATCGACAACTCGACCGCTGCGCTGGCCAGCGCCAGGGGTCGGTCCAGCCACCACCAGACGGCCGCAGCCAAGGCGGCTGCGGCCAGCAGGATCAACAGCAACAGGGTACGCCAGACTTTCATTCGGCCAGCGCGCGCATCGGCCACCCTGACCCAGGGTCAAGCGCCAACACGTCCTCAGGAGACACGGGGGCGTGATGATAATCGGCGTCATGAACGCACCCTCACTTCCTCACGGCGCATTGCGCCTGGCCGACTGGGGCCTGATCCGCGCCCAGGGCGCCGATGCAGCCAGTTTCCTGCAAGGCCAGCTGACGCAGGATGTGGTCGCGTTGCCCGACGACCGCGCCCGGCTGGCCGGGTTCTGCTCGGCCAAGGGCCGGCTGATGGCCAGTTTTGTGGTCTGGCGCGCTGACCGCGAGACCTTCTTCCTCGCTTGCAGTGCCGACCTGCTGGCGCCCACGCTCAAGCGCCTGTCGATGTTTGTGATGCGTGCCAAGTGCAAGCTCAGCGATGTGTCGGCCGAGATCTCGCTGCACGGCCTGGTGGGCGCCGACGCCTTGTCGGCGCTTGGCGTCGGGTCGGCCGGCCCCTGGACCGTGTCGGCGACGGCCGATGGGCAGCTTGTCCGCCTGCCCGATGCCGAAGGCTTGCCACGCTGCCTCCTGGCGGCGCCCGCGGCGTCCGCTCTGCCCGCGGCCCTCCTCGCACTGCCGCCACTCGCGCCAGCCGACTGGGCCTGGCTGGAGGTGCGCAGCGGGGTGGTGCGCATCGTCGCCGCCACCACCGAGCACTTCGTGCCGCAAATGGTCAACTTCGAACTGGTGGGCGGTGTCAACTTCCAGAAGGGCTGTTATCCCGGGCAGGAGGTGGTGGCACGCAGCCAGTACCGGGGCACCCTCAAGCGCCGGCTGATGGCGTTTGAGGGTGCGGCCCCGCTGGCGCCGGGCCAGGACGTGTTCCACAGCAACGACCCCGGCCAGCCGGCCGGCCAGGTGGCCTTGTCGGCGCAGCGGCCGGATGGCAGCAGCAGCGCGCTGATCGAGGTCAAGCTGGCCGCGCTGGACAGCGGCAGCCTGCACATCGGCGCCGCTGATGGACCGGTGCTGGTGCGGGCCACCCTGCCCTACGCCATCCCGACAGACGCCGGCTGATGCCCGCTGAGCGCCCCCGCGCCGCGCGCCGGTTGTACGTCTACTACCGGGTGGCGGTCCCGGCGTTGGCCGCCACCGTGCGGGCAGTGGGGGTGATGCAGGCGGGCCTGACAGCGGCCCACCCTGGTCTGCGGGCAGAACTGCTGCGCCGGCCTGAACAGGACAACGGCGAGGTGACGCTGATGGAGGTGTACGCCGGCGGCGTCACCGCAGCGCTGTTGGCCGCCATCGATTGCGCAGCAGCGGCGCTGCCCCAGCCGCGCCACAACGAACTGTTCGAGGCGCTGGCCGAGGCAGGCGCGCTACCTACGGCGCCTTGACAGTCACAGCGCCGAGGCGCGCCAGGGCAACCGCATTTGCGGGTCGCCATGCCAGTTTCAGGGCAGTCGCCGCAAAGTCCAGGGCCAGTGCAGCCTCTTCCAGCACCCGGCCCATCTTGATGAAGTCATGGGTCAGGCCGCGGTACAGCGCCAGTTGCACGTCGATGTGCGCGGTGCGCAGGCGGTCGCCGTAGGCCAGGCCTTCGTCCACCAGCGGGTCGCATTCGGCCAGGATCAGGCAGGCCGGCGCCACACCGTCGAGGTCATCGGCCAACAGCGGCGCAAAGCGCCAGTCGCGGCGGTGGTGGTAGTCGATGTAGTGGTCAAAAAACCAGGCGATACCCGCCGCTTCGAGCAAAAACCCGTTGCCGAACAGCTTGTGCGACACCGTATCGGCGTGTGCTGCGGTGCCTGGGGTGATCAGCAATTGCAGCGCCAGCGGCAGGCCGATGTCGCGCGCATGCAGGGCGCAGGTGGCGGCCAGGGTGGCGCCGGCGCTGTCGCCGCCCACGGCCAGGCGGCTGCCGTCCAGGCCCAGCGTGTCTGCTCCAGAGGGTGCAACCGACCCGGCCAGCGGCCCCACGCCGGCCAACCAGCGCATCGCCGACCAGGCATCGTCCACCGCGGTCGGAAACCGGTGCTCGGGCGCCAGCCGGTAGTCCAGCGCCAGCACCGCAGCGTCAGCGCGCAACGCGAGCTGCCGGCACAGGCTGTCGTGCGTCTCCAGCCCGCCGATCACAAATCCACCGCCATGCAGGTACAGCAACACCGGCAGCCGGTCATGGCCGGGGGCATACAGGCGGGCCGCAAGCGGCGTGCCATCGGCCGCGGGCACGGTCAAGTCCTGCACCCGGGCCAGCGGCGCGCGTGGCGGCTCCAGCACCTCGGCGGCCTGCTGGTAGGCAGCGCGAGCCTCTACCGCCGTCATGGCGTGGAAGGGCACCCGCCGGGCGCGGGCGATGCGGTCCAGCAAACCGGCCATCGCCGGGCTCAGAAACTGTCTTGTCACCAACGGTTCACGTTGCTCTCGAAGCTTTGAGCATACTGCCGGGCTGGCTTCCAACCCCGCAGGAGACTCAACGCCCATGGCCCGCATCCTCTACCTGACCCAGATCGAAATCGACCCCGGCGCGGTGCGCTGCCTGCCCGAGGAATGCCAGCGTGTCGGGATCCGCAAGCCGCTGATCGTCACCGACGCCGGTGTACGCGCCGCCGGCGTGCTGGACCTGGCACTGGCCGCGCTGGGCGCCCTGCCCCATGCGGTGTTCGACGGCACGCCCAGCAACCCGACCGAGGCTGCGGTGCGCGCGGCCGTCGAGGCCTACCGGGCCAACGGCTGCGACGGCTTGGTTGCGGTGGGTGGCGGCTCTTCGATCGACCTGGCCAAGGGCGTGGCGATCCTGGCCACCCACCCGGGTGCGCTCAAGACCTACGCCACGATCGAAGGCGGCAGCCCCAGGATCACCGACGCCGTGGCGCCGCTGATCGCCGTGCCGACCACTGCCGGCACCGGGAGCGAGGTGGCGCGTGGCGCGATCGTGATCGTCGACGACGGCCGCAAGCTGGGCTTCCACAGCTGGCATTTGATGCCCAAGGCCGCCATTCTCGACCCCGACCTGACGCTGGCGCTGCCGCCGGGCCTGACGGCAGCCACCGGCATGGACGCGATAGCGCACTGTCTGGAAACCTTCATGGCGCCGGCCGTCAACCCGCCTGCCGACGGCATCGCGCTGGACGGTCTGGCACGGGGCTGGGCCCACATCGAGCGCGCCACCCGCGACGGCCAGGACCGCGAGGCGCGCTGGAACATGATGAGCGCCAGCATGCAGGGCGCGCTGGCGTTCCAGAAAGGCCTGGGCTGCGTGCACTCGCTTTCGCACAGCCTGGGCGGCGTCAACCCGCGGCTGCACCACGGCACGCTCAACGCCGTGTTCTTGCCGGCGGTGGTGCTGTTCAACGCGTCCGCCGCGTCGATCCAGAACGAGCACCGCCTGCAGCGCATGGCGCAAGCCATCGGCCTGGCCGGCTGCGACGAGCAAGGCCAGGCACTGGCCGATGCGATCCGGGCGCTGAATGCCCGGCTCGGCCTGCCGAGCGGCCTGGCGGCCATGGGCGTGACGCCAGACTTGTTCGAGCGGGTGATCGACGGCGCGATGGCCGACCACTGCCACAAGACCAATCCGCGCATCGCGACCCGGGACGAGTACCGGGCGATGCTGGAGGCATCGATGTGCGCTGAGCGGCCCGCTTGACGGCAAAAAAAAGGCGCCCGGGGGCGCCTTTTTTGGGTGAGTACCGGGCTGCCCCCGGGCGCATCAGCCCATGTGCAGGCCGCCGTTGCAGCTGAAATCGGCACCGGTGGTAAAGCCCGAATCGTCACCCGCCAGCCAGGCGCAGATCGAGCCGATTTCGTCGGGCGTACCCAGGCGCTTGACGGGGATCGTGGCGACGATTTTTTCCAGCACTTCAGGCTTGATGGCGCGCACCATGTCGGTGCCGATGTAGCCCGGGCTGACGGTGTTGACCGTCACGCCCTTGTTGGCCATCTCTTGCGCCAGGGCCATCGTGAAGCCGTGCATGCCGGCCTTGGCAGCCGAGTAGTTGGTCTGGCCCGACTGGCCTTTTTCGCCGTTGACCGAGCTGATCTGGATGATGCGGCCCCAGCCCTTTTCAACCATGCCCGGCACCACTTGCTTGGTGACGTAGAACATGCTGTTCAAGTTGGTGTCGATGACGGCCTTCCAGTCGTCCGGTGACATCTTCAGGAACATGCGGTCACGCGTGATGCCGGCGTTGTTGACCAGCACGTCGATGCTGCCGTGCTCGGCCACCGCCTTGGTGAAGGCATCGACCGTCGAATCCCAATCGGCAACGTTGCCGACCGAGGCAAAGAAGTCGTAGCCCAGCGCCTTCTGCTCGTCCAGCCACTTGGTGAAGTCGCGGCTGGGGCCGCAGCCGGCGATGACCTTGAACCCGGCCTTGTGCAGGCGCTGGCAGATAGCCGTGCCGATACCGCCCATGCCGCCCGTCACATACGCTACTTTTTTGGACATTCATCTCTCCTGTGGTGTTGGAAATCCGGCCCCTGGGGCCGCTGACTTTGAGGGTGCAGTTCTTGTCGGTGCTGGTCTTGCCAGCACTCCCGACCCACCGTTGCCTGCAGCCTGTCTGCAAGCCTGGCGGCGGTCAACCGGGTTCGCCCTGCACGGGGGCGTCCAGACTCTGAGCCGGCTCAGCGCTCGACCGTCAGCGCTACGCCCATGCCGCCGCCGATGCACAGCGAGGCAATACCCTTCTTGGCATCTCGCTTGATCATCTCGTGCAGCAGCGTGACCAGGATGCGGCAGCCGGACGCGCCGATCGGGTGGCCGATCGCAATCGCGCCGCCGTTGACATTGACCTTGGCCAGGTCCCAGCCCATTTCCTGGTGCACGGCACAGGCTTGGGCGGCAAAGGCCTCGTTGATCTCCAGCAGGTCCAGATCAGCGGCTTTCCAGCCGGCACGCTCCAGCGCCTTGCGGGCGGCGGGCACCGGGCCCATACCCATCAGTGCCGGGTCCAGGCCGGCGCTGGCGTAGCTGGCAATGCGCGCCAGCGGCGTCAGGCCCAGCGCGGCGGCCTTGGCGGCGCTCATCACCATCACCGCGGCAGCACCGTCGTTCAGGCCCGAGGCGTTGCCGGCCGTCACCGAGCCGGCCTTGTCGAACGCCGGACGCAAGCCGGCCAGTGCCTCGGCGCTGGTCTTCTTGTTGATGAACTCGTCGGCCGCGAACAGGATCGGGTCGCCTTTGCGCTGGGCAATGCTGACCGGCACGATCTCGTCTTTGAAGCGGCCGGCCTCTTGCGCGGCGCTGGCCTTCATCTGGCTGCCCAGCGCCAGCGTGTCCTGCTGCTCACGGCTGATGCCGTACTTCTTGGCCACGTTCTCGGCGGTAATGCCCATGTGGTACTTGTTGTACACGTCCCACAGGCCGTCGGTGATCATGGTGTCGATCAGCTTCCAGTCGCCCATGCGCTGGCCGTCGCGCGAGTTGGGCAGCACGTGCGGCGACAGGCTCATGTTCTCCTGGCCGCCGGCGATGATGATGTCGCTGTCGCCATCTCGAATGGCTTGGGCGGCCAGCATCACCGCCTTCAGGCCCGAGCCGCAGACCTTGTTGATCGTGAAGCCCGGCACAGCCTGCGGCAGGCCGGCCAAGATGGCCGACTGGCGCGCGGCGTTCTGGCCTGACCCGGCTGTCAGCACCTGGCCCAGGATCACCTCGTTGATCTGCTCGCCCGACAGGCCGCTGCGCTCCAGCAGCGCCTTGATGACGGCAGCACCCAGCTCGGGCGCGGGCGTCTTGGCCAGGGTGCCGCCAAACTTGCCCACGGCGGTGCGTGCGGCGGCGACGATGACGATTTCGGTACTCATGGTTGTCTCCTGAGGTGAAGTGCGGATGGCGTGAATCTACAGCGAAAGCTCGGTCGCGGACCCGCCACAGCCATCGATCCTGCAGCAGGTTCGACCGGGCAAGGCCGCTGGATCAGGCTTTTTGCTTGACGTAACGGCCCGGCGCAGGTTCGATGACCTTGAAGCTGCGGTTGCCGTAGCCCTTGGGCGCAGCCACCGGCTTGCCGCCGTGGCCGGCGAGCCAGCCCGACCACACCGGCCACCAGCTGCCAGGGGTCTCGGTGGCGGTTTTCATCCAGTCCGCGGCCAGGGCCGGCAGCTTGGTATTGACCCAGTGGCTGCGCTTGTTCTTGATTGCCGGGTTGATGACCCCGGCGATGTGGCCCGACGCACCCAGCACAAAGGTCTTGTCCCGGGCGCCAGCCAGCACGCCGGTGGACAGGTAGGCGGCCTGCCAGGGCACGATGTGGTCCTCGCGCGAGCCGTAAATAAAGACGGGGCATTTGATCTTGGACAAGTCCAACTTTTCGCCGCAGACCGTCAGCGCGCCCGGCACCTTGAGCGCGTTGTCCAGGTAGGTGTGGCGCAGGTACCAGCAGAACATCGGGCCCGGCAGGTTGGTGGAGTCGCCGTTCCAGTAAAGCAAATCGAACGGTGGCGGCGCTTCGCCCTTCAGATAGTTGCCCACCACGTAGTTCCAGACCAGGTCGTTGGGCCGCAAAAAGCTGAAGGTGGTGGCCAGCTCCTTGCCCTTGAGCAGGCCGGGGCCCTTGGGCGCGTCGGGGCCGATGGTCATCTCGCGCAGCTTGACGGCCGCCTCGTCGATGAACACGTCGAGGATGCCGGTGTCGCTGAAATCCAGCAGCGTGGTCAGCAGCGTCATCGACTCGGCCGGCTGCTCACCGCGTGCGGCCAGCACCGCCAGCGCGGTCGACAGGATGGTGCCGCCAACACAAAAGCCCAGGGTGTTGATGGTGGGCGCGCCGGTGATGGCCTGCACCACCTCGATCGCCTTGATCGGGCCGTTTTCGATGTAGTCGTCCCAGGTGGTGGCGGCCATGCTGTCGTCCGGATTGCGCCAGCTCACCACGAACACCCGGTGGCCTTGCTCGACGGTGTAGCGGATCACCGAGTTCTCGGGCTGCAGGTCGAGGATGTAGTACTTGTTGATGCAGGGCGGCACAAACAGCATCGGCCGCTCCAGCACCTTGGCGGTCAGCGGCTTGTACTCGATCAGCTGGAACAGCGCGTTCTCGAACACCACCGCGCCTTCGCTGGTAGCGACGTTGCGGCCGACCTCGAACACGCTCTCGTCGGTCTGCGACATGTGGCCCTGCTCGATGTCCTTCCACAGCAGCTGCATGCCCTGGCTGATGCTCTCACCGCGCGTCTCCACTGCCTTGGCCAGCGCCTCGGGGTTGGTGGCCAGAAAGTTGGCCGGGCTGGCCGCGTCCACCCACTGCTGCACCGCAAAACGGATGCGGGCCCGGGTCTTGGCGTCGCCCTGCACGCTCTCGGCCATCTGCATCAAGGTGCGGGCGTTAAGCAGGTAGCTCTGCGCGGCCAGGGCGGTGGCGGGGTTCTGGCCCCAGGCGTCGGCCGAGAAGCGCTTGTCGCCCACCGGCTTGGCTGGCGTGGTGCCGGCGGCCGGCACGGACAGCGCGGTGTTCCACATCGCCGTGGCCTGGGACAGGTAGTCGGCCTGCAGCTTGGACATCGCGTCTGCCGGCAGGCTCAAGCCGGACACCGTTTTCCACATGTCGGTCATGGCCGTGCCTATCGCTTGAACGTTCGCCTGGGCTTCCTTGCCGATGTCGCCGAGGGCGGGAACCGTCTTCTTGGTCATGAGAGTCTCCTGTTCTGTCCACACCGGTCATTCGCCAGTGTGCGATGCTGCGCATGGGTTCACGTTGTACGGCGGTTAGCTTACCGCATAATGACTTGATTTTTCAATCAGTGATATTGCGTACCGCCATCTGAAATGCACATCGTCGCACTGGCCTGGATGTTTGTTGTCGTCCTGATGGCCCTGGCCGAGGCCACCTCCACCCAGGGCACCGTGCTCGGGGCGTTTTTTACCTTATTGCTCTACGGCGTGTTGCCACTGGGTTTGGTGCTGTACCTGATGGGAACGCCGTTGCGGCGCAGAGCGCGACGGGCGGCCGAGGCGCAGGCGCCAGCGGATTTGCCGCCCGAGGGCAGCATCGGTTTGATCGACGCCTTGCCGACAGCCACGTCAACGGCACAAAGCCACGGCGGCGGCCAGCCGGCCGGTGCGGCCGTCCCGCCGGAACGAAAAGAACCGTGAGGCGTCAGTGGCGGTGCACCAGCCGCCGCCGCTGATCTGCACAACGCCCAGCCCAGACAGGCGGCGGCGTGCCAGCTCAACCAGATTGGCACGCCAACGCCGGCTGCCGTCCGGCCGGGGCCGGTACGCAAACAGCGTGGGATCGGGTGCTTGCAGAGACTGGCCAAACGCCAGCAACACGTCGGCGCCCACCTCGAAGGCCTGCGGCCCGATGCACGGGCCGATCCAGGCCAGCAGCTGATCCGGCCGGCAACAGGCCGCGCCGCACAAGGCGGCCAGGGTGTTGTCGATCACCCCACCCGCCAGGCCACGCCAGCCGGCGTGGGCCGCACCCACGGCCCGACCGTCGGCGCTGCACAGCAGCACCGGCAGGCAATCGGCCACCAGCACCGTGCAGGCGATACCGGGCTCGGTGCAGATGCTGGCATCGGCCACCGGCAGCGCTGCGCCGGGGCGCAGGTGGCCCGCGTCCAGGCGGACGACGTCGGAGCCGTGCACCTGGTCCAGCCAGACCGGACGCGCGCCCAGCGCGGCGGCAAAGCGGCGCTGGTTCTCCAGCACGGCGACTTCTGCGTCGCACACGCTGCTGTCGGCCAACGCCGGCAAGCCGTGGGGCCGCAGGTTCAGGCTGTCGAATGGCGCTGCGCTGACACCGCCCTGCCGGGTGCTCATCAGCGCGCTGACACCGGCGGGCGCAGGCCAGATCGGCCGCAGCGCCCGGCTCAGCGCGCCAGCGTCCGCCTCACGCGGCATCCGGGCACGCGGATGGCTGGGTGCGGGTGAACGCGTCGAGTTGCAGACAGGCCGCATTCACCCGCATCACATTGGGCAGGTGCTCGGTGCGGCACTCGAAGCGCAGCGCGTTGAAGACCTGCGGCACCAGCGTGCAGTCGGCCAGCGTCGGGCTGTCGCCATGGCAATACAGGGCGGGCTGGGCCGCAAGCTGGCGCTCCACCACCTCCAGACCGGTTTCGACCCAGTGGCGGTACCAGCGGTTTTTATCGTCCTCGCTGACCTTGAGGTCACGCACCAGGTAGCGCAGCACGCGCAGGTTGTTCAGCGGGTGGATCTCGCAGGCGATGTCCTGCGCCAGTGCCCGCACCCGCGCCCGGCCCAAGGCGTCGGCGGGCAGCAGGGGTGGCTCAGGGTAGGTCTCATCGAGGTATTCGAGAATCGCCAGCGACTGCGTGATCGTCGCATCCCCGTCCGTCAACAAGGGCACCAGCCTGGACGCCGACACCACCGCGTACGACTCGGCCAACTGCTCATTCTTGGCCAGGTGCACCGGCATGTAGTCGTAGTCCAGCCCCTTGAGTGCCAGCGCGATGCGCACTCGGTACGAAGCCGACGACCGGAAGTAGTTGAAGAGCTGCATGGTTAAACCGCCTTTGAGTGCAGGGTACGGACAAACAGGGTGGTGACAGACAGTCCGGGCGCGCAACTCAGCGGATGCGCACCCGCAGCGTGCCCAGACCGTCGATGTGGCCCTCGACCAGGTCGCCGGCCACCACCGCAGCCACGCCGGCGGGCGTGCCGGTGAAGATCAAATCACCCGGCTGCAGCGTCCAGGCCTTGGACAGGGTTTCGATGGTCTCGGCCACGTTCCAGATCAGTTCGCGCAGATCGCCCTGCTGGCGCAGCGTGCCGTTGACGCTGAGCGTGATCGCGCCCTGGGTCAGCTCCCCGGTCTGCGCGATGGCGTGCAGCGGGCCGATCGGCGCCGATTCGTCAAACGCCTTGCCGATGCACCAGGGCCGGCCCTGCTTTTTCATGTCGTTTTGCAGGTCACGCCGGGTCATGTCCAGGCCGACGGCATAGCCCCAGATGTGGCGCAGCGCGTCGGTGGCCGGGATGTCGCGCCCGCCGACACCGATCGCCACCACCAGCTCGATCTCGTGGTGCAGGTTGCCGGTGAGCGGCGGGTAGGCCATCTCGCCGGTGACGCCATCGGCCAGCGGCAACACCGCGTCGGCCGGCTTCAGGAAGAAAAACGGCGGCTCGCGCCCGGTGAATCCCATCTCTTGCGCGTGCTCGGCGTAGTTGCGGCCAACGCAATAGATGCGGTGCACCGGGAACAGGCCACCACCCGCCACGGGCACGGCGGGCTGGGCGGGAGGGGTGATGACAAAGTGCATGGTGGGCGTCGGCGGTAGGGTTGAAGGGACGGTGCCCGGCGATGATGCCATCACCTACCCATCACCTACCCATTGAGCAAACGCTACACTTTTGTCACGATGATCGAGATGCGCCGAATCAAGCACTGCCCCAACTGCGGGGCCCAGGTTGCCTACCGCATGCCCGACGACGACAACCGTGACCGCGCGGTCTGCACCGCCTGCGCCACCATCCACTATGAAAACCCGCTCAACGTGGTGGGCACGGTGCCGGTGTGGGGCGAGCAGGTCTTGCTGTGCAAGCGCGCCATCGAGCCGCGATACGGCTTCTGGACGTTGCCGGCCGGTTTCATGGAACTGGGCGAAACGGTGGCCGATGGCGCCTTGCGCGAGACGGTGGAAGAAGCCGGCGCCCGGGTCGAGATGCAGGGCCTCTTCACCGTGATGAACGTGGTGCGGGTGGGCCAGGTGCATTTTTTCTACCGCGCCCGCATGCTCGACACCTCGCTGGACCCGGGCAGCGAGACGCTGGAAGCGCGGCTGTTTCACGAGCACGAGATCCCTTGGGACGAGATCGCCTTCCGTACCGTGCGCGAGACGCTGAAGCACTACTTTGCCTGCCGTGCGGCCGGCAGCTACCCGCTGCACACCGCCGACATCGGCTGACGCCGGTGTTGGATCAGGCGATCACGGCTGCGCCGACAGCGCAGGGCCGGTGGCAGCATCAAAACCCATGGCCCACAGCAGGTCCAGGTCGGCGGCCGACCGCACCCCTTCGGCGCACACCTGCAGGCCCACACTCTGCACCAGCAGCACCAGACCGCGCAGGTAGCGCCGGGCGCCATCGGCATCCGGTCCGGTCAGGTCGTTGACAAAACGTGCGTCGATGCGCACGCAATCCAGCCCCAGATCGATCAGCCGGGGGATTCGCGCCAGACCCTCGCCCGCGTGCTCCAGCCCCAGCATCACGCCCAGGGGTCGCCAGCGGCGCGACAGTTCACGCACCAGCATCGGCCGCTCCAGCGCCAGCGCTTCGGGCAGGTCGATCCACAGCCGGCAGGCGGCCTGGGGCGCGGCCTCCAGCCGGCGCGAGACCGCGCCGATGAATTCGGACGCGCAGGCCGATTGCGCGGCGACATTGACACAGCGCGCCACGCCGTCCCGCTCGATCGATTGCAGCGCCAGTGCCAAGGCTTTTTCATCGACCGCCGCGCACAAGTGGCTGCGGGTCGCCTGGGCCAGCCAGCGCGACGCGGGTTCCAGCGGGCCGTCGGGCGACAACTGCACCCGCAACGGGCAGTCCAGGTGCAACTGCCGGCCATCCGCCGTGCGCACCGGGAAGTCGGCCAAGGCCACTCGGCCCTGGATCAGCGCGCGGCCGATCAGCCGTTGCCAGGATTCGTTGCCCGGTTGAGACGGCGACCCCAAAGAGTCGCCGGCAACATCCTGACCGGACGTATTGAAGCCGATGTCGATTTCCGCGCGCGACAGCGCGATGTCGGCCAGCGCCAGCGCCTGGGTGGCGGACAGCGGTGACAACAGTTCCACCGCGCCAGCGGCCACGCTGGCTGCCGGGTCGATGCTGGCCAGCGGCAGGCGCAGGGCCTGGACCAGGGAGGCAGCGGTCTCGGCCGCCATGCCGCCGACCGGCAGCAGCAAGGCAAAGTCCGCTCCGTTGAGCCGGCCGACGCAGCAGCGGTCGATGCGCTGCGGGTAGGACAGCAGGGTCTGGCCCATCGCTTGCAGCACATGGTCGGTGGCGCCTTGGCCGATGCGCTGGTTCATGCCCTGCAGGTCGCGCAGGCGCAGCAGCAGCAGGCCAAACTCGGCCGGCGCACCGTCGCCACTGAGCAAGGCGTCCAGCGTGGCCATGAAGTGGCGCCGGTTGGGCAAGCCGGTGAGCACGTCGCTGTGCGCTTGTTCGCGCAGCGATTCGAGCTGCCCGGCCTGGGCGTCGAACAGCGCCTGCTGGCGCATCAACAGGCGGTTCAGCCCTTCGGACAAGGCTTGCAGCTCGGGTGCGGTGGACCTTGGCGCCGGCGAAGCTGCGCTGGCAAAGCTGAAGCTGCCCGTGTCTGGCGGCGCCGACGGGCCGGCCTCGGAACGGCCCGGCGACAGGTCGCGACGGCCGTTGCCCTCGGCCTGCATGTCGGCCAGCAAACGGTTGGCGGCCATGGCAAATCCCCGCCGCGCCCAGGTGGCGCCGCCCAGGCCACCACCGGTCACCGCGAGGAGCAGCGCCAAGAGTGTGTGGTTCCACCAGATGAGCCCGCCAGCCATGACCAGCAGCGCCAGCGGCAACAAGACCGAGGTCAGCGGCAAGGCGCGGGTCGTCCCGCGCGACGGTGTGGTGGGCAGGGCAAAGGGCATGGGCTACGGCGCGCGGTGGAGCACGCAGATCGGGATCACGGGATGGCGACGTTGCATGACCCTGTCCGCTGAATGCGGCAAGCCGGGCAGGCGTCGTCTCCCTGGGTTGTCGTCCCGAAACGGTGCAACTTGAGTTCCCGATGCCCCGGCACCGGGAACCCGTGCATGCGCTCAGCGCCTGGCCGGCGGCAGGTCGGTGCAGCTGCCGTGCGCCACCTCGGCGGCCATGCCGATGCTTTCGCCCAGCGTCGGGTGCGGGTGGATGGTCTTGCCGATGTCGACCGCGTCGGCGCCCATCTCGATGGCGAGTGCGACCTCGCCGATCATGTCGCCGGCATGCGTGCCGACGATGCCACCACCCAGGATGCGGCCATAGCCATGCGCGTCCGGACCGTCGTCGAACAGCAGCTTGGTGAAGCCCTCGTCGCGGCCGTTGGCGATGGCCCGGCCGCTGGCGCTCCAGGGGAACAGGCCCTTCTTCACCTTGATGCCCTGCGCCTTGGCCTCGTCCTCGGTCAGGCCGACCCAGGCGATCTC
>JBBQAH010000058.1:0-16438 GCA_038316145.1 Burkholderiales bacterium | reverse complement strand
GCGGCCAGGCGGAACAGGTTGTAGGCCAGGTAGAAGTTCCAGTCACCCATCAGGGCGTCGGCGCCGGCGCCGCCGTCGTGCGCTTCGGCGCGGCCAGTGCGCTCGCAGTAGCGGCGCACATAGTCGCGCTCGCTCGGAATGCCCCGCGCCGCCAGGTCCAGCCCGGCAATGCCGCGGAACACACCGGGGTCGATGTGCCAGCTCATGCAGTGGTAGCTGAAGTCGGCCAGCGGGTGGCCCAGAGTTGACAATTCCCAGTCGAGCACCGCGATGATGCGCGGCTCGTCGGGGTGGAAGATCAGGTTGTCCAGACGGTAGTCGCCATGCACGATCGTGATCTGGGATTCGTCAAGCGCGCTGGCCGGCAGGTGCTCGGGCAGCCAGGCCATCAGGCGGTCCATCTCGGGGATGGGCTCGGTGATCGAGGCCTGGTATTGCCGCGTCCAACGGCTGATCTGGCGGCCGAAGTAGTTGCCCGGGCGGCCAAAATCGGCCAAGCCCACGGCGCGTCTATCGACGTTGTGCAGCGCCGCCAGCACCCGGTTCATTTCGTCGTAGACGGCGCCGCGTTCGTCCAGGGCCATGCCCGGCAGCGACTGGTCCCACAGCACCCGGCCCTCGACACATTCCATGACGTAGAACGCGCGGCCGATCACCGACTCGTCCTCGCACAGCACATGCATGCGCGGCACGGGCACGCCGCTCAAGGCCAGGGCGTCCATGACGCGGTATTCCCGCTCGATCGCGTGGGCCGACGGCAACAGCCTGGCCAGCGGACCGGGCTTGCTGCGCATCACATAGGCGCGGCTGGGGGTGATCAGCCGGAAGGTCGGGTTGGACTGGCCGCCCTTGAATTGCTCGACTTGCAGCGGCCCCGCAAAGCCGCCCATGTGGTCGGCAAGCCAGGCCCCGAGTGCCGCGGTGTCGAAGGCGTGCTGGGAAGATACCGTGCCGCTGCCGGTGAAAGCGTCCATCGGGTCAGGCTCCAGATTGGGCTTTTGCGGGCCGGGTCAGCCTTCGGCGATTTCCATCAGCTTGTCGCGCGACAGCACCACCAGCCGGGTCGGTTCGACCCGGACTGCGCCCTCGCGCTCGAAACCCTTGAGCTCCTGGTTGACACGCTGGCGCGACGCACCCAGCAGCTGCGCCAGGTCTTCTTGCGCCAGTTGCAGACCGATGCGGATCTCCTCGCCCTGCTCGATGCCGTAGCTCTTGGCCAGCAGGATGATCTGCTTGGCCAAGCGCGCCGACAGCGGCTTGGTGTTGAGGTCCTCGAACTGGTTGAACATCAGCCGCAGGCGGCGGCAGTTCAGTCGCAGCAGGGCGTCGTACAACTCGGGGTGCTGCGACAGCAGTTCCTTGAAATCGGCCTTGCGGATGCACAGCAGCGTGGTCTCGCCGTGCGCGTCGGCATCGTGGGTGCGTGGCAGGCCGTCGAACAGCGCGATATCGCCAAACCAGACACCCGGCTCGCAGTAGGTCAGCGTGACCTGCTTGCCGGCCAGCGACACCAGCGAAACCCGCACCGTGCCGCGCGCCACCCCTATCCACTCCTCGGCCGGTGTGCCGCGTGAGGCCAGCGGCGCACCATCGGCCAACCGGCGCACATAGGCGCGAGACAGGATGGCATGGCGAAGCGGCTGGGAGAGCTTGGAGAACCACGCACCGGACTCGATGTTTTGACGCTCTTCAATGGTAAGAACCGGGGTATTCATGTCTTGTCCCAGGCGCGACAACCGCGCCAGCCTGCAGACGCTTATTGTCCATCAGCCCTGCAAGGAGACTGTCAGCATGACCACACAAGACCTCGATATCCCGTCGCGTCAACACCAGGTGTCTGCTGACGAGTGGCAGGTGCGCCTCGATCTGGCGGCGGCCTACCGGCTGGTGGCCTTGTTCAAGTGGGACGACCTGGTGTTTACCCACATCAGCGCGCGTGTGCCCGGCACCGAAGACCAGTTCCTGATCAACCCCTACGGGCTGATGTTCGATGAAATCACCGCATCCAGCCTGGTCAAGATCGACCTGGCCGGCAACAAGCTCGACGACTCGCCGTTCCCGATCAACCCGGCCGGTTTCACGATCCACGGCGCGGTGCACGCCGTGCGCCACGATGCCGCCTGCGTGTTGCATGTGCATTCGCTCAACGGCGTGGCGGTGTCGGCCCAGAAGCAGGGCGTGCTGCCGATCTCGCAGCAATCCATCTTCGTGCTGTCCAGCCTGGGCTACCACGACTATGAAGGCGTGGCGCTGCGCGACGACGAAAAGCCGCGGCTGGTGCGTGACCTGGGGGATCGCCGGTTCCTGATGCTGCGCAACCACGGCTTGTTGACGGTGGGCGCCAGCATCGCCGATGCGTTTTTGTCGATGTACCTGTTCGAGACCGTCTGCACGATCCAGGTGCGGGCGCAGGGCGGGGGTGAGTTGATCGCCGTGCATCCCGAGATCATCGCCACGGCGCGCCAGCAGTCGGCCCAGGCGACCCGTGGCATGGGCGACTCGCTGGTCTGGCCTGGCCTGCTGCGGCGTCTGGCGCGGCAGGCGCCCGGCTACGACCGCTGACGCAGCGCCGGCGTTTGGGCAACGCTTGGGTGGCGCTTGGGTGGCGCTCGGGTGGCGCTCGGGCGGCGCTCGGGCGGCGCGGCCGCCAAGCCCCGGTCACGGGAGAAAACCGGCCTCTTTTGGCATCGCAGCCCGGGTCTGGCCCTGATGGTACGTGCTAGAGTGGTTCGCTAAAATAACGCTCCATTTTGCGACCCCTACCCGTCGGCGCCCGCTGCACAGCATGCCACCCAAGACACCGCTGATGATCGCGGCAGCCGCTTGCCTGCTGCTGTCGACCCCGCCGGGTTTTGGCCGAGCTCTTGGGCCCTTTGGGCCCTATCAGGGCGCATCCCTGAGAGCATCGATCTTGGCGCCGGCTCGCGTGGCCAGGTTCGCCCCTTTTTGGGTCGGCGTTCCGGCGTGGCGTGCCCAAACAGCCACCGGGAACAGCGCCGCACCCGTCGGCCCTGATCCGGTTCGCGTGATCGAGGCGCAGGTTCGCCAATTGCTTGGCGACGCGCAGCGCCAGCAATTACAACTGGCACTGCTGAGGCAACGTCTGGCGGCGGCGGAATCCATCAGTGCCTGGTTGCCCTTCATGGCCCTGGGGGGGGTGGCGCTGGTGGGGCTGGCCGGCTGGCTGGCATTGCGCGTGCACCGCTTGCAACGCTTGCTTCGCCTGCAGACCCGCCGTGCCGACGTGCTGGCCGAAGCAGAGGCGCTGGCCGACGCTGGCACCGCCTCGGCGCCGCAAGCCATGACCACGGGCGGCACGCCGCTGTTTGCGCGCCAGCCCGCGATGCCGGTGGCCGCCCTGACGGCGCCGGGCGCAACGCTTGCGGGGCAAGGCGTGTCGGCAGCGCCAGCGCGCCTTGCAGCAGCCTCGGCACCGCGGACGGCAACGGCCCCCCCGGTGGCGGCAGACGGCATCGGGGCGGCTTTGCGCCAGCAAGGCACCATGTCGCTGGGTACCGGCGTGCCGCCACGACCGGTTTCGGTCGAGGAGTTGCTCGATCTCGACCAGCAGGTCGATTTTTTCATCGTGCTGGGGCAAGAGCAATCGGCGGTCGACCTGCTGCTCAGCCATGTGCGCGCCACGGGCGGCGCCAATGCCCTGCCGTATTTCCGCTTGTTGCAGATCTACCGCCAGCAAGGTGACGAAGAGGCCTACGAGCGCACCCGCGACCGCTTCAACCAGCGGTTCAACGCGCAGGCGCCGGACTGGCACGGCGATCTGGCGGCGGGCCGCTGCCTGGAGCAATACCCCGAGGTCATCGTGCGCTTGCAGCGAGCCTGGCCGCAGCCCCTGCGTGCCGCGGCCGAACTGGAATCGTTGCTGCTGCGCCGCGCCGATCTGGAGCCCTTGGACCTGCCCGCGTTCCACGACATCCTGACGCTGCACGCGCTGGTGCGGGACCTGCCGGCCATGCCCGTGGCGCCTTTGGTGCCGTCGCCTGTGCTTGCGCCCTTGTCGGCCGGTTTTGCGCCACTGGACCAGGTTGACCTGCTGTTGCCTTTGGGCGACGAAATGTTGGTGATCACAACGCCTCGCCCACGCATGGCCGAGCCTGGCACGGTGGCGCGGGCCATGTTGGCCGATTGGGTGTTCTCTCGCGCCAGCACACCCTTGCCGGCTGCTGGCAGCGACGTGCCGAACCTGTCACTGGCCGATCGGACCGGGTCGGTGCCCCGGCTGGATCTGGACCTCACCGACTACGGTCCTGCACCTCGCGAGTTCACCCGGCCTGCAGCGTTCACCGATGTCGATCTGCGGCACGACAGCCGTTTGTCCGACCTGGCAGCGTTCGACGACAGCGACCTGCTGCCGCCGGTGACGACCCGGCGCTGAGCCGCCGTACCGGCACTTCTTGGCGCTGGCCTACAGCCGTGCCAGCCGCTGCAGCGCCGTGGCCAGGGTGTCGTCCCGTTTGGCATAACAAAAGCGTGCCAGACCCTGGTTGCAGCCGTCGTCATAAAACGCTGACAGCGGGATCGCTGCCACACCGACCTCGGTCGTCAACCAGCGGCAAAAGTCGGCCTCGCCCAGATCGCTGACGGCGCTGTAATCCACCACCTGGAAGTAGCTGCCCTCGCTGGGCAGCAGGCGCAGGCGCGTAGCCGCCAGCCCGGCCCGGAACAGGTCGCGCTTGCGCTGGTAGAACGCGGGCAGTTCGAGGTAGGGCGCCGGATTGGCAAGGTAGCGCGCCAGGCCGTGCTGCATCGGGGTGTTGACCGTGAAGACATTGAACTGGTGCACCTTGCGGAACTCAGCCGTCAGGGCTGCCGGGGCGGCCACTGTGCCGATCTTCCAGCCGGTGACGTGAAAGGTCTTGCCGAAGCTGGAGATGACAAACGCACGGGCCGCCAGTTCGGGATGGGCCGAGGCGCTGGCATGGCGCTCACCGTCGTAGACCATGTGCTCGTAGACCTCGTCGGCGATCAGCAGCGCGTCGGTCGGGCGCAGGATCTCGGCCAGCCGCTCCAGATCGGCGGCGCGCCAGATCGTGGCGCTGGGGTTGTGCGGTGTATTGACGATGATGGCCCGGGTGCGTGGACTGATGGCCGCGGCAATCGTGTCGAAATCGGGGCGGAAGGTCTCGGGCAGCAAGGCCACCCGCACCACCGTGCCGCCGGCCAACTCGATGTTGGGCACGTAGCTGTCGTAGTTGGGCTCGAGCACGATCACCTCGTCGCCCGGGCCGACCACCGCCAGGATGGCGGTGATGATGGCCTGAGTGGCGCCGGCGGTGATGGTGATCTCGGTGGCCGGGTCGTAGCGTTTGCCGTATAGCGCCAGGGTCTTGGCCGCCACCGCCTCGCGCAGCGCTGGCACGCCGGTCATCGGCGGGTACTGGTTGTGGCCCTCGCGCATGGCCTGGGCCACCGCATCGACCAGGGCCGGGTCGCCCTCGAAATCCGGGAAGCCCTGGCCCAGGTTGACCGCACCGCGCTCGGCCGCCAGCGCCGACATCACGGTGAAGATGGTGGTGCCGACCTTGGGCAGGCGGCTGGGCGGCAAAGGGGTGCGGAAGGCAGTCATGGCATCACAGCTCGTACAGGGTGGGCGTGCTGCCGGGACGCTCGGACATGGCACGCTCGATCAGCGCACGTGTCAGCCGCTCGCTCAGCAGCTCGGCAAAGGCAAAAACAAAGTGCCGCAGGTAGGCGCCGCGCTTGAACGCCACTCGCGAGGTGTTGGGGCCGAACAAATGGCCCACCGGCCGCCAGGCCAGGTCGCCACCGGGTGGGTCGTCGCGCACCGCCATTTCGGCCACCAGGCCCACGCCCATGCCCAGGCGCACATAGGTCTTGATGACGTCGGCGTCGATGGCTTCGAGCGCGATGTTGGGCTTGAGCCTGGCCTTGGCAAAGGCCGCGTCGATGCGCGAGCGGCCGCTGAAGGTAGGGTGGTAGGTGATCAGTGGCTCGGTGGCCACCTGCTCCAGCGTCGGCCGCTCGACCGAGGCCAGCGGATGGCGCGCCGGCACCACCAGCACATGCTGCCATTCGTAGCAGGGCAGGGTGACCAGGCCGTCCACACCTGCCAGCGACTCGGTGGCCAGGCCGATCTCGGCCACGTCGTCCAGCAGCATGCGCGCCACGTCACCGGGCGTGCCCTGGTGCAGCACCACCTGCACCTTGGGGAAGCGCTGACGCAGCTTGGACACCGGCTCGGGCAGCACGTAACGCGCCTGCGAATGGGTGGTGGCGATGGACAGCGTGCCGGCGTCCTGCTTGGAGAACTCCTCGCCGATGCGCTTCAGGTTGGCCACCTCGCGCATGATGATCTCGACCGACTGCAGCACCAGCCGGCCCGGCTCGGTGATGCGGCGCAGGCGCTTGCCGTGGCGGGCGAAGATGTCAACGCCCAGCTCTTCTTCCAGCTCCAGGATCGCCTTGCTGATGCCGGGCTGTGAGGTGTGCAGCGCCTTGGCCGTCTCGGTCAGGTTCAGGTCGCGGCGCACCGCCTCTTGCACAAAACGGAACTGGTGCAGGTTCATCGCAGGGGTTTCATCGCAGGGTCTTCAACGCACAGGGACTTGCGCACTGGCGGGCGCCAGCGCCACCTCGGCCATCGCGTCGATCACTGCGTCGGCCTCGCCGATGGCCGGGCGCAGTGCAAACTGCACATCGGGGTGCTCGGCTTGCAGGCGTGCCATCAGCACCGGAATGTCCTTGCGCACATGGCCGCCGGCGCCCAGGAACAGCGGCACGACGTCAACGCGGGTACAGCCGCCAGCCACCAGCTGCGTGCCGGCGCTGACCAGGTCGGGCGTCATGAACTCCAGGAACGCCAGCGCCACGCGCTGCGAGCCCCGCGCCTGGGCGCAGCGCGCTGCCACCGCCTGGAAGGGTTGAGCCCATTGAGGGTCGCGGGCGCCGTGGGCAAACAGCAGCAGGCCAGTGGTGGCGGTGTCGGCTGCGTCAACGTCGGGGTTCGGAATCGGCGAGGTCTTGTCGGTCATGTGCAGAGGCTTGGGCTATCGGTACCGAACCAGCCAGGCAAAAGCGCCGAGCGATATCAGCAGGTATATGCCGCTGGGCGCAGCGGCGGCGATCCAGGGCGTCCATTGGCGCAACAGGCCGAGGTGTCCACTGGCGTTGTTGAGCAGCACAAAGCTGATGCCCAGCATGATGCCGCCAAACACCTTGTAGCTGACCCCGCCAGCACGGGCGTGCAGGTAGGCGAACGGCAAAGCCAGTGCCACCATCACCACGCAGGCCAGCGGGTAGAGCGCTTTTTTCCAGAACGCGATCTCATAGCGTTGCACCGCCTGGTCCTGGTCGGCCAGGTGGCTGGTGTAGCGCCACAAGTCCAGCGTGGACATGGTTTGTACGGGCAGCAGGGCCGAGGCCACGACGCCGGCGTTGAGGGTGGTGGACCACGCCAACTGCGGCAATGATGCCAGCTTGAGGGCCGTGCCCTGCACTGCGGCGTCGGGCGTTGGCCAATCGGTTCGTTCAACCCCGCGCAGGTCCCAGGAGCCGTCCTTTTTCACCTGGGCTGATGTTGCCTCGATGCGGGTGCGCAGCCGGCCGGCCGAATCGAACTCGAAGATCCGGACGCCCTGCAAATCACCGCTGCCGGTGGCGGCGCTGACGTTGACCGAGATCCGGCGTTCGGTGTCCGCGCCGAGTCCGTTGCCACTGCCGCTGGCGGTGCCCGCGGACCCGTTGGACGGCGCCGCGCCGCGCCGGTCCTTGAGCCAGGCCCCGCCACTGCCGAACGACAAGCCGCCGCGGGCGCCGGCCTTCAGCGCCACCGCCTGGCGCTCCGCCTGCGGCGCGACGTAGTCGCCGACGACGAAGGTGATCAAGGCAAACACCAGCCCCGGCAAGGCCAGCAGATAGAGCGCCCGGCCCGGCCCCAAGCCGGCCGTGCGCAGGATCGTGAACTCGGACGACTGCGCCAGCCGGGCCATCGCGTAGATCGTGCCGATCAGCACGGCGATCGGGAACAACTCGTAGAAGTGGCCGGGCAGCAGCAGCAGTCCCCGCAGGACCGCGTGACCCAGCGTGTAGCCGCCGCGGCCCACGCTCTCCAGCTCGTCGACAAAATCAATGAAATAGAACAGGCTCAGGAACGCCACGGCCACGAACACCACCGACCAGACGATGTCGCGGTAGAGCAGCCGGCGTACGGTCTTCATGCAGCGCTCCGTTTGCCGAACGGCCGCCACACGGTGCCGTGGTCACGCAAGAGGATCAAGGCGATGCCCAGCATGCAGGCGCCGCCGTGCATCAGGCCCATCAGCGGCGCCGTGCTGTAGCGGCCCGAGGCGATCCAGGCCTGGGACAGGTTGACCCCGTTGAAGTACGCCACGAAGGTCAGCAAGGCCAGCAGCAGGTTCCAGTTGCTGGCGCGGCGCGGTTGGGTGGCGGCCAGGCCCACGCCCAGCAGCAGCAGGTTGGCCGCGGCAATCAACATGCCAAAGCGCCAGGCCAGCTCGGCCTGGTGGCGCGGTGCGGCACTGCGCATCAAGTCCAGCGTGGCCATGGTCTTGGGCGGGCTGTCCCGGGCATTGCGCGCCGCGGTCTCGCCCACGATCACCCGGTAGCTCTGGAAGCTGGCCAGCGTGCGCGCGCCGCTCAGGGCGTCCACCTCGTTGCGCTGGCCGTCGTCGAGTTGAAGCACACGGTCGCCGCCGACGCTCTCCAGCCGGCCACTGCGCGCCGAGACCACCGATTCGATCGGCGGTTTGCGCGTCAGCACAAAAACATGGTGGCCCTCGACGTTCTCCTGGCTGGCGCGGTCGACAAAAAACACCCGGCTGCCGTCGCGGGAGGTCTGGAACACGCCCGGCGCCACGCGCGACAGGTCGGTACGCTGCTCATAGCGGCTGCGCAACTCCACGCTGCTGCGGTTGCCCCAGGGCCAGACAAACAGCAGCAGGCCGGCCGACACCGCCAGCACCGGCCAGGCCATCTGGAACACCGGCCGCACAAAGCGCCCCAGGCTCAGGCCGCTGGCAAACCAGATCGCCATCTCGCTGTCGCGGTACATCCGGCCCAGCGTGACCACCACCGCCACGAACAGGCTCAAGCCCAGCATCATCGGCAGGTAGCCCAGCGCCGTGTAGCCCAGCAGCAGCACCACGTCCTCGGGCGCCACCTCGCCGCCGGCTGCCATGCCCAGCGTGCGGATCAGCATCATCGTGATGACGATGGTCAGGATCACTACCAGGGTGGCGCCGAAGCTTCGGCCCAGTTCACGGCGCACAGTTGAATCGAATAACATCGTTCGCTCTAATTACCAGGGCTAATTATGGACTTCCGCACCCATCTGACTGTCGCTGGCGCTGCCAGCCGATCCAGCGCCGATGCATTGTTGCTGCTGGTGCTGGGCGATACCCTGCCGGCCGGGCTGGACGAGCCGCTGGCCCAGGGCTTGTCAGAGGCGATTGCCCAGGGTGACTTTTCACTCAAACCCGGCAAGCTGGCCTACCTGAGGCAGGTGGCGGGCGTCAAGACGCCGCGGGTCGCTGTGGTGACTGTGAAGGACGGCAGCGCCAAGGCGGTCAAGGCCGCTACCGCCGCCGGTCTGGGTTTGCTCAAAGGGCTGGGCGTCAAGCACCTGGCCGTTCAATTGGCGGGTGGCGGCACGGTGGGCGCGGCCGAGGCCGAGGCGATTGCCGCTGCGGCCTGTGAGTGGGCTTATCTCTACAGCACCACCAAGCCGAGTGCTTCGCCGGCGCCCGCACTCAACAAGCTCAGCCTGCTGGTGGCCAGCAAGGCCGAGGCCAAGGCTGCGGACGACGGCCTGGCCCGCGGCGCTGCCATCGGTGCCGGCGTGACGCTGGCGCGTGAGCTGGCGAATCGCCCGGGCAACCACTGCACGCCGACGTTGTTCGCCCACGAGGCCCGCAAGATGGCCAAGGCGCAGGGGCTGAAGATCGAGGTGCTGGACAAGAAGCAGATCGAGGCACTGGGCATGGGCAGCTTTTTGGCCGTGTCCCAGGGCTCGGACGAGCCGCCGCGTTTTATCGTGAAGCACTACCAGGGCGCAGCCAAGAGCGAGCCGCCGCTGGTGCTGGTGGGCAAGGGCGTGACCTTCGATTCGGGTGGCATCTCGCTCAAGCCCGGTGGCGAGATGGACGAGATGAAGTTCGACATGGGCGGTGCTGCCAGCGTGGTCGGCACGCTGCGCGCGGTGGCTCAGCTCAAGCCCAAGCTCAACCTGATCGGCGTGATCGCGGCCTGCGAGAACATGCCCAGCGGCAAGGCACTCAAGCCCGGCGACGTGATCACCAGCCTGTCGGGCCAGACCATCGAGGTGCTCAACACCGACGCCGAGGGCCGGCTGATCCTGTGTGACGCGCTGACCTATGTCGAGCGCTTCAAGCCCGCTGCGGTGGTGGACATCGCCACGCTGACCGGTGCGTGCGTGGTGGCGCTGGGGGCGGTGCGGTCGGGCCTGTTTTCGACCGACGACGGCCTGGCCGACGAGTTGCAAGACGCCGGCGATGCCGCGCTAGACACCTGCTGGCGTATGCCGACCGACGACGAGTACGACGAGGGGCTCAAGAGCAACTTTGCCGACGTCGCCAACATCGGCGGCCGGGCGGGCGGTGCGATCACCGCGGCGATGTTTCTCAAGCGTTTCACCGCCAAGCTGCGCTGGGCGCACCTGGACATCGCCGGCACCGCCTGGAAGTCCGGCACCGCCAAGGGTGCCACCGGCCGGCCGGTCGGTCTGCTGACGCACTGGGTGATGGCGCACGCCAAGTGACGTCTTGACGAAGTAACGACGTGCCGTCTGGATTTGTGCCCGAGTTGCCATGACGGACATCGCCTTCCACAGCGGTGTGGCCGACAAGCTCGGCTACACCTGCCGGCTGTTGCGCAAGGCCTGGCGCGCGGGCAGCCGGGTCTGGGTGGCCGGGTCGGTGGCGCAGCTGGCGCGGCTCGATGCCTTGTTGTGGGCCTTCGAGCCTGGCGAGTTCATCCCGCACGTGCGCGTACGTGCGGGCCAGGCCGTTGCGCCGCTGTTGGTGTCAACGCCGATCTGGCTGGGTGAGACGCCGGCCGATTTGCCCGCCACCGCCGCCGCTTGTGATGTGCTGGTCAACCTGGGCCCGGGCATCCCGCCGGGTTTTGAGCGATTTGCGCGGGTGATCGACATCGTCGCCGAGCCGGCGGAAGATGTCAGCGCCGGTCGCCAACGGTGGCGCCAGTACCTGGCGGCGGGGCTGCAGCCCAAAAACCTGCCGCAAGCCCAGCCGCAGAACCCGCCGCAAAACCCGCCGCAAAACCCGCCGCAAAACCAGACCTTGCCCCCCCCAACGCCAGCGGACCCCCCACCATGGGGCGCAGCATGAGCGGCCCGGCACCTTTGCCCGAGCACCTGCCCACGCTGACCGATGAGTGGCGGGATGGACCCGACCCGGACCTGCTCATCGCGCAGGTGTTGGCCCTGCTGCAGCGCCAGATCGAGCCCCAGCTGGACAGCCAATTGCGCGCCGCACTGGCGCCAGCGTTGGCCCGCGCAGCCGAGATGGTGGTGCACGAGTTGCGGCAGGAGCTGACGCGCACCTTGCAGGCGTTGGTCCGCAGCGCCGTCCAGCAGGCCCTGGCCCAACACGGCGGCCGGGCGTCCTGATCCGGCCGCCGCGGCAGGCGCAACGCGGCACGGGCCTTGCTCGTTGACCGGTCTGGCGCCGGTTCAGACTAGGGCAAGCCCCGAGCCGGTGCACGCCAGAACCGTGTCGCAACGGGTGTATCGTCTCGCCCGTTGGGAAACCCCCTGCAGAACTGTCATGTTTCTCTCAACTTCCTCTTTTGGAGCTTATTCCATGCAAATCAAACTCAATGTGATCGTTGCGGCCGCCGCATCGATCCTGGCCGGCAATGTGATGGCGCAGGACATGGTCGTCAAGATCGGCCACGTCGCCCCGGTCTCCGGTGCCCAGGCCCACTATGGCAAGGACAACGAAAACGGCGCCCGCATGGCGATCGAAGACTTGAACGCCAAGGGCGTGACAATCGGCGGCAAGAAGGTCAAGCTCGAACTGGTGGCCGAAGACGACGCCGCCGACCCGAAACAAGGCACGGCCGCCGCGCAAAAGCTGTGCGACGCCAAGGTCAACGGCATCGTCGGCCACCTGAACTCGGGCACCACGATCCCGGCATCGGCGATCTACAACCAGTGTGGCATCCCCCACATCACGCCGTCGGCGACCAACCCCAAGCTGACGCAGCAAGGGTTCAAGACCACCTTCCGCCTGCTGGCCAATGACAACGCGCTGGGCGCTGGCCTGGCACTGCACGCAGCCAACAACTTGAAGCTCAAGCGCGTCGCCATCATCGACGACCGCTCGGCCTACGGCCAGGGCGTGGCTGAGGTGTTCAAGAAGACCGCGCTGGCGCGTGGCATGGTGGTGGTGGACGAGCAGTTCACCAACGACAAAGCCACCGACTTCATGGCCATCCTGACCGCCATCAAGAGCAAGACGCCCGACGCAGTGTTCTACGGCGGCATGGACCCGCAAGCCGGTCCGATGCTGCGCCAGATGGACCAGCTTGGCCTGTCGAACGTCAAGTTCTTCGGCGGTGACGGCATCTGCACCGCCAAGCTGGCCGAGCTGTCGGGTGGCGCCAAGTCGCTGGCCGGCGTGGTTTGCGCCGAAGGCGGCGCGTCGCTGGAGAAGATGCCCGGCGGCACGGCCTGGAAGGCGCGTTACGACGCCAAGTACCCGCACCAGTTCCAGGTCTACTCGCCTTACGTCTACGACGCTGTTCACGTGCTGGTCGACGCGATGGTGCGGGCCGGTTCGGCCGACCCCAAGGTCTACATGGCCAAGTTGGCCGACACCAGCTACCAGGGCGTGACCACCAAGGTGGGCTTCGAGGCCGACGGCGAGCTGAAAAACCCGGCGATGACCCTGTACATGTACAAGGACGGCAAGAAGGTCGCCTTGAACTGATCGCCGCTGCACGGGCTGCGGCCCTGCTGCAAGCACAAAAAAGGCGCCGCAAGGCGCTTTTTTTTGTGCCTAACGTGCCGCTGGAGACCGGCCAAAGAGCCGGGTCAACTCGGCCAGGCGCTGGCTGTGCCAGGGGTGGACCTGTTGCCAGGTGAAGCGCCAGACCCACCAGCCCGAGGCACTGCCGGGCAGGTTCATGCGGTGCTGGGTCGGCAGGGCCAGGATGTCCTGCATCGGGTGCACGGCGGTGTCGGCCACGGACGACGCGGCGGCGCGTAGCAGTGCCCAGGCGATGTCGTGGCCATCGGTGGCCAGGTAGGCGCGGGCGTGGTGGCGCTCATGGTCGCTGGCGCCGGCCCACCAGCCCACGCTGGTGTCGTTGTCGTGGGTGCCGGTGTAGACGGCGCTGTGGTGATGGTGGTTGTGCGGCAGAAAGGGGTCGCTGGCATCGCCGGCAAATGCAAACTGCAAGATCGCCATGCCGGGAAAGCCGGTCGCGGCCAGCAGCGCGGTCACGGCAGGTGAGTGCTGGCCCAGATCCTCGGCGATCAGTGGCACCGGCCCGAGTGCCGAAGTGATGGCGTCGAACAAGGCCATGCCCGGCCCGGGCAACCAGCGGCCATTGACGGCGGTGGGTTCAGACGCCGCGATCTCCCAATAGTCGGCAAAGCCGCGGAAGTGGTCGATGCGCACGATGTCGAACAGCGCCAGCGTGCGCCGCAGGCGCTGCACCCACCAGGCATAGCCGTCGGCGGCGTGCGCTGTCCAGCGGTACAGCGGGTTGCCCCAGCGCTGGCCGGTGGCGGCAAAGTAGTCCGGCGGCACGCCGGCCACCACGGTGGGGCGGCCCGCGGCGTCCAGCTCGAACAGGTCCTGCCGCGCCCAGACCTCGGCGCTCTGGTAGGCGATGAAGATCGGCACGTCGCCAATGATGTGCACCCCCCGGCTGTGGGCATGGGCGCGCAGCGCCGCCCATTGGCTGAAAAAACGCCATTGGCAGAATTTGAAAAAAGCGACCCGTTCGGTGTGTTGCTGCCGGACCAGCGCCAGCGCGGCGGCATCGCGCCGCGCCAGGCCGGGTGCCCAACTGCACCAGTCGGCCCCGGGGTTGGCCTCGCACAGCGCCATGAACAGCGCGTAGTCGTCCAGCCAGTCGGCGTGATCGGCGCAGAAGCTGTCGAACTCGCTGCGCTCGGCCGGGCCGGCGCTGGCGGCAAAGGCACTGGCTGCGACGGCCAGGCGCTGCATGCGCCAGGGCACCATCACGCTGAAGTTGATGCGGTTGGGGTCGCACGCCGGTGGCGCCGCCAGGGCTTGTGCGTCCAGCCAGCCGCGCTGTTGCAGCTCGGTCAGGTCGATCAGCAGCAGGTTGCCGGCAAACGCCGAACTGCTCATGTAGGGTGAATCGCCGGGCCCGATGCCGCCCAGCGGCAGCATCTGCCACAGCGTCTGGCCGGCGCTGTGCAGCCAGTCGACAAAATGGTGCGCGGCCGGGCCGAGGTCGCCGCTGCCGTGCGGGCCGGGCAGGGCGGTGGGGTGCAGCAGCACGCCGCTGGCGCGGGGGAATCGCATGGGGTCAATCCTCGTTGTGCGGGCGCGGGTGCGGGGGATGGAGGACGGCGGCGCCGGCCAGCAGCACCACGCTGCGTGCGCGCAGTGGGTAAGCGTTGCTGGGACTCGGGGTTTGTGCCGCAGCAGCGCCCAACGGCGCCCGACCGGGTGGACCGCCTGCTGGCGCGGCGCTGCTGTCCAGCAAGACCTGCCAGGGGCCCGGCGGCAGGTCGAAGCCGGTGTCGTGGGGTTCAGCGTTGAACAGCAACAGCAGGCTGCGTGCGCCCCGGCCGGGTGCGCCGATCAGCGCCCCGAGCACGCGGGATGCCGACTGCGCCCAGTCCCCCTCGCTCAACGCCTTGCCGTTGCGGCGCAGCCAGCTCAGGTCGTATTGGCCGCTGGCGTCTTGCAGGCCGGTGTACCAGGTCGGGCGCAGCGGCAGCCACTGGCGGCGCAGCGCCAGCAGCCGGGTGGTGAAGGCCAGCAGGTCGGCGTCGACCTGCGACCAGGCTATCCAGCTGATGGCGTTGTCCTGGCAGTAGGGGTTGTTGTTGCCGCGCTGGCTGTGGCCCAGCTCGTCACCCGCGGCCAGCATCGGCGTGCCCTGGCTCAGAAGCAGCGTGGCCAACAGCGCCCGTTGCAGGCGGGCGCGCAAGGCCAGCACTTCGGGGTCGTCGGTATCACCCTCGATGCCGCAGTTCCAGCTCAGGTTGTGGCCGTGGCCGTCGCGGTTCTGCTCGCCATTGGCCTGGTTGTGGCGAAAGTCAAAGCTGACCAGGTCGCGCAGCGTGAAACCGTCGTGCGAGACGATGTAGTTGACCGATTCGGAGGGCGGCCGGCGGCGCGCTTGCAGGCGCTGCGACGAGCCGGCCAGCGCTTGGGCAAACTGGCCCCGCGTGACCGCACCACCCAGCCAGAACGCCCGGACCGTGTCACGGAAACTGTCGTTCCATTCCAGCCAGCCGCGCGGAAAGTTGCCGGCCTGGTAGCCACCCGGGCCGATGTCCCACGGCTCGGCGATCAGCTTGCCGTCGCTCCACAGGCGGGAGAGCACCGGGTCCTGCAGCACGGCCTTGAAAAACGGGCCGTCGCGCTCGAAGCCGTGGTCGCCGCGGCCCAGCACCGGGGCCAGGTCGAACCGGAAACCGTCCACATGCATCTCGCCCACCCAGAACCGCAAGCTGTCCATCACCATTTGCAGCACTCGCGGCTGGCGGATGTCGAAGGTGTTGCCGCAGCCGCTGTAGTTCTCATAACCCGCACGCTGCTCGGGCGGCAGGCGGTAGCTGCCCGCGTTGTCCAGCCCACGCCAGCACAAGGTCGGGCCAAGCTCGTCGCTCTCGGCGCTGTGGTTGAACACCACGTCCAGCAGCACCTCGATGCCGGCGGCGTGCAGGCGGCGCACCATGCGGCGGAACTCGTTGCGGGCGTCCGCCGGCTCCGCCGCCAGGCGCGGCGCCGGGCAGAAAAACCCCAGCGTGTTGTAGCCCCAGTGGTTGCGCAGCCCCATGGCCACCAGCCGCTGCTCGTCCAGCCCCTGCATCACCGGCAGCAGGCTGTCGGCGGTGATGCCCAGTGTTTGCAGGTGATCGACAACAGCGTCGTGGGCCAGGCCGGCGTAGGTGCCCCGCAGGGCGGCCGGCAGCGCCGGATGCGATCGGGTGTAGCCCTTGACATGCAACTCGCAGATCACGGTGTCCGCCAGCGGGGTGCGCAGCGGCCGGTCGTCGCCCCAGTCGAAGGGCTCATCGGGCACGACGCGTGACTTGAGCGCAGTCGCCGCGTTGTCGCGCGGGTCGGGTTGCAGCGGGTGGGCGCCGTCGTGGCCGAAGTGTTCGGGGCCCCAGTTGAACTCGCCGACGATCTCGCGGGCGTAGGGGTCGAGCAGCAGTTTGCGCGGGTTGAAGCGCTGGCCGCGC
>JBBQAH010000534.1:0-1972 GCA_038316145.1 Burkholderiales bacterium | reverse complement strand
TTGAATTTGTAAAAAAAAAAAAAAACGAGTACAAAATTTGTGAAAACATGTTTTTCAAATTCAGATTTCAAACTTGACTCGATTTTGACAATGAGGGTATTCTAGAGGAATTTATGTTCGATTTATTAACACCAACACCGGAATGGTTTGCAAAAAAACGTAACTTGTGGCCGGATTTTCATCACTTTTTTTTGCAGCAATTTGGCCGGAATCAATAATATTTATCCTCCTCCGTACCTCGTTCACCCGTGTTCGCTTTGGTATCTTCGATAGAATCAAGTTTTTCCATGAGCCGTTCACCATTGCGCAGTTTCAGCTGTCTAAAACAGAACAATTATGACATTACACATTTAGTTTGGATAGATACTAGTTCTTTTCAATAAATAACAATAAATGGGAAAGAACAGTCACGCTTACTCTTTATTACAGTCCAGTCGGACGTCCTTGTCCTGCCATAACATGGTGGAAGCCTCGAAAAAGGTCACCGTTTCCGTAAGAACCTCCAGATTGTTTTTCGACAAGTTTCTCGTGGGTTGTTTATTGATCCTGTTGGCTCGTACAGCGAACTTGTTGAAAAGGTATCCCAGGCCCTCCAAAGTCTGCTGAGGATCGTGATCGATCGGTCGGATCGTCATTCCCCCCCTGGTCTCGATTGGCACGCTTGTTACGGAACCAACCGGTCGATCATTACCTGTGTAGTTTAGGACGATCAATAATCAGAGGCATCCGCATTGTCGGTTCACCGCACACGGGATCGTAATCTATCACATCAGACATGGCCGGTTTTGGTTGTGGTTAGTGTTATTCTAATATATTAATATGTTATTAATATTAAAATGTTTTGAATTTTAATATTGATATTAAAATATTATAATATCAGCCGAAAACCTAGAATATTAAATTAAAATATTAATTAAAGGCTCCTGGATGATAATATTAAATATTCAATTAAAATTCGAAAAACCCGAATATTGAAATGTTTTAATTTATTGAAATACTTCAACATTTACAGCTTTTTTTCTGAACTTGTATTTTTTTGCGTCACGTTGACTGTTGATTTTTGGTCATGCATTGAGTGAACAATACTGATTGATTGAAGAGTATCCAATTATTAAGTCGATTGATTGTTTGACTATTGACATATTAATTTCTTCAATCAACAAATCAATCGAATTCCACCGGACAATTTATTAAAATGGTTATTAAAATATTGAAATATGTTTTGGCCGAAAACATTTTAATATATTAAATATTTAAATATATGCGGAAAAAAACCAAAATATTGAAATTATATTAAGCTAAATGGAATCTTGAGAGATTTAATATATTAAATATTTTAATGTTTTGAAAATCGAATATTAGAATAACACTAGTTGTGGTTAGTTATTAGTAATGTCTGCATACATGGTAATTTATGGCTGATATAGCAAGCAGCAACTATAATCATTATGGACTACTGTACTTTGAATTTAGTCAAATATGTACAACGAAATATTCGGATGATTTTTATAATTTGAACTAAAGAAGGTTTCAGGTATTATTATGTCATTACGTCAAGGTTCAACTTTTTTATCTTATACAATCTATAATCTCACGTCTTGTTTTAGTAATGCCGTTACTTATTGTTTGTGTATTTACGGTTTTACACAGTACTTTCGATTAGGGACGTTAATTCCAAATAACGTTCCATTCCAATGGAATGGAGTTCCACCGTTCGAATCGGGGTCGGCTGGAATGGAACGTGGAATGAACCGGTTGAACTTGGAATGAACTGGTTGAACAACGAACGAACACTGAATCAACCTGGTAAACTACAGTTCATTCCGTTCATTCAATGTTCATTCCAGTGGATTCCAACATTCCATTTCGTTCCATTCCAATTCCATTCCAACTGAGGTCTGTCGGGTGGAATTAACATCCCTACTGGCAACGCCATTCGATTTAGAATCAAAGAATGCATTTAGAATGGTTT
>JBBQAH010000553.1:0-1836 GCA_038316145.1 Burkholderiales bacterium | reverse complement strand
CTGACAAAAAGATACGACAAGCGCAAGCCTCCATTTTTTATTTTGTATGTACTTACGACCTCTGCTCCTCCATATATTTTCCATTCTTTCTTATTGTTGTTAGTGAAAATGCCGACATGTTCGTGTTGTTTTCAATTCCAGTCGGAGCAGAAGGGGGAAGGGTCCCCCCAATCATCAGGGCGGACGGTGCCCGGATCCTTCGACTCGGGGCAGACGGGTAATAAGGGATCTTTCCCGTCGGTGCAGACGGGGCAGAAAAGACCCTTCCGGTCAGGGCCAACGATGCAAGAAGACGAAGGATCGGCGCGCTTCTATCGGGTTGAACTGGGAAAAACGACATGGGAAAGTACGCGGTCTATAAATCGAATTTGGGTGCTTTCGTTCTTTGGTTGATTGGTTGATTGGTCGGTTGATTAGTTCTTTGATTGAATGATTGAATGACTGATGGATTGATTGATTGATATTTGTTTGATAGTATTAATTTGATAGTATTAATTTGTCATTTGATCGATTGATTGATTGATTGATTGATCGAGTTAACGGTTATTGGTGGCGTTTACATGTATTCTTTTTTGCAGTCCCCGAACGCTATGAAGGTCTCGTCGCCATCGGGTCGGGAGCGTATGGCAGCGTAGCGTAAGAGATCTCTTGTTTATTCTCTCCGACAAAAAGACCTTATTATTTTGATTTATAGGTCGGCCAAGGATCGAGACTCCAAGCAGAATGTTGCGATCAAAAAGCTAGCACGCCCCTTCCAGACCACTATCCACGCGAAACGTACTTATCGCGAGCTTCGTCTCCTGCGCCATATGAACCATGACAATGTACGGCCTTTGGGGTGGTGGCTTCCGTATATTCGTGAAAACGTAATAATAATGAAATATGTTTATACTTTTAGGTCATTGGATTGTTGGATGTTTTCACTCCTCAGCGAACTATGCAAGATTTCAACGAAGTCTACTTTGTGAGTCAACACTTGATGGCTCATGTACCAATTGTTTCTACAAGGTTAATCGTAAATGAGATAGTAGTGCCGAAGAATAGGTACTTCGGAATTGTAGTCCTCATTGGTTAAGTAGAATGAGGGATCTAATGCTTGATTGCTTGATCGACCTAATAATTGATTGAGCGATTGTTTGCCTGATTGATTGATTGATTGATTGATTGATTGATTGATTGATTGATTGATTGATTGATTGATTGATTGATTGATTGATTGACTGATTGACTGTAAGTGTTAACCAGCTTTCCACCGGCCTGCTTGGTTTGTATACAGCTATTACGACCTTTTTTTATATTTTTATTAAAATACAACGGCTTTGTTAGATCAGTTACAACGGCTTATTTAGCACAGTGTCCTGTCGATTGGAGAAATGATGAATTTCTTTTTCTCCGTGTATTATTATTGCAACTTTTTTATTCTTCAGGTAACTCATTTAATGGGCGCCGATCTCTCATCAATTGTCAAGTCGCAGAAGCTTACCGATAATCACGTCCAGTTCCTGATTTACCAGATTCTCCGCGGGCTGAAGGTAAGGCAGGACTGGGCCAGACAGTTTTCTCCCTTTCCATTGTTTTTGCTTCGTTGCCCCGTCGACTGAAACTTGATCTGGGCGAGGGCTTCAAGACGAGTGACTCATCAGCCCTTCTTTTTCATTTTCTGCCGTTCCAGTATATTCACAGCGCCGGAGTGATTCATCGGGTAAATAAGAACTGACGAAGACAAAAGACCGAGTCTTGCCTAGTTGGTCTCGATTTTCCCTATTGTCTGCCCAGTCTCGCGGGGTGAAATTAATAACTTTATCCATCTTTGTTCCTTTTTGTAGGACTTGAAGC
>JBBQAH010000459.1:0-2387 GCA_038316145.1 Burkholderiales bacterium | reverse complement strand
CCTTGAAAACGTTCAACCGGACGGAATCCTCACGGTTGAAGATCCTAACGGCTCGCTCAAAACGTACGCGGTCGAACTTGAGCTAAACAAAAAAGACCCGGAGAGATACCGCCAAAAGTTCATCAACTATTACTTGGCGAGAGGCATCGATGCCGTTCTCTATGTCACTTCGAATACCCAAATCGAGGCCGTCGTGGCGCGTGCTGATCGCGAGATTGGCAGAGATCGAGACTCCATCGTGCGTTTTCTCTCAGAGAAGAACGCACTCACGCCAGGCCCAACGATGCAATTTACCCATGACCAGGAGCCACAAATTGACCTTTCCTAGAGGGCGGTCCGCGCGGACCGGGTGCCCGGTTCCAAGCCGGTGTACCCCGGACCGACGACAGAGCAGTCAAACTATTGAAAAGACTCATTTGAGGGCCTGTCCGGGACCGAGGGGAGTCGCATTATGGCGAGTTTGGTTTTCGACACGAACAAGGAGGTGTTCCGAGCGATTGAAATGACCGGATCAAGTGGGAAGCATGGGATCTGTTTTACGCATTTGAATTTCAAAATTTTTTTCTAAGGAGAACTTTATATCTAAGATACGACTTGTAGGATTTTTGTTAGTTCCATTTCTCTCGGGCTGCTCGACACTTCGCGACTCGCTCATTCTTGGCGCCGGATCTGGCGCGGCACTCGGGGGCATAGCCGGAAGCCAGCTACCCGGCGCTCAAGATGAGAACGCCATTAAGGGCGCCGTCGTCGGCGGAGTTGTCGGTGGCCTTGCGAGCTACTTTATCCATGGCTCTCTCGAATCTCGGGACGCGAAGGTCCGACGCGATACCCTTTTGAATCTTGAGAAGTACGACGTCTTGGGACGTGACGCGGTCATGGTGCCCGCGAAACCTAGGACCGGCAACAACGACTCCTGCTTCGCAACCCGTGAGGTCGACGGACGTCTTGTCTCGATCCCATGCCGTTATCTCGAGGGTTCGGACGAAGAAAGCGAAGGTAGTCGATGAGCGAGCAATCAACAGAGAAGGAAGTTCGCGTTGTCCTCGATTCAGCGGCTGCGACTGCGCTCCGCTCGATGATCGACACGCTCAAAGCCGAGACCTCGACCGTTAAAATTCAGCCGTCACAGTTTGTGAGTTTCCTGGTCGCTGACTTTTTCGAAGCGTACTTCATGAAGGACAAGCCGGTCTTCATCGCGGAGTTCTTCGACTCGGACGCATTCTATGAGACCGAACGAAAGAAAGCTAAAGGCCGGCCCGACTTCGAAGATCAAATGGCGCGCGCATTAGACCACGCACGGAAGGTCAAAGGCCTGAGGCGAACGAAGGTCGTGCGCCGACTTTCATCTCCAATCAATAAATCTGAGGTAAATCCTGATGCAACCGTATAACCGTGCAAAACAAAAGCAATTGAACTTGCAAAGTGTTAACTATTACACTAATGTCGACCCTGATGAGAACCACGAACGAATCCGAAACCGTCGACCGATTAAAAGAAGAACTTTTTTCCGTGATCGAGAGGACCATGGAAAGAGAGAACGTCACTCAAGCCGAGATGGCTCGAAGGATCGGAGCGCAGCGGTACAACATCAACAAAGTGATGCGCGGCAAATTTGCCGTGACCTTGGATTTCTTGATAAGGATGGCCGAAGCGTTAGGGCTCGAGGTGAAGCTCGCGACCAAGAGGGTGAAAGACTAATTGAGCGGGTCCCAGCATAGGCCGGCGAGACCGGAAGAAGGTTCGGTCAGATCCTAAGCCTCTTGAAATCAACTTCGAATATACGGAGCTAAGCGAAAATGAAAACAAAGAACGAGTCGAAATTCTTGCCCGCCACGTCCTCAGGGTCGTGGCGGAATACCGACAAAGGCATGCGAGTCGTCGAAAAAGGTCAGCGGCCTAAGTCCGGACCGCTTTTCAAGATCGCAGGTTATGTGCGCCTTTCTCCGTCCGGTGACGAACGCGAAGAAGGATCATTGGTTTCCCATCCTCAGCGCATCAAACAATTTGTTGAAGCCAAAAATATTCAGAACGACGGATCTTGGGGTGAGATCGTCGATTGGTATGTCGACAAAGACTACTCCGGCAAAGACATGAACCGCCCGGCATTTCAGCGTATGCTGACGGATCTTAAATCCGGCCACGTCAATGCCGTCGTGGTAACTGAGCTTTCGCGCCTGAGCCGATTTGTTAAAGACTTCTGCGAAATCCAGGAGTTTTTTAAGACCAACCGTATCGCGTTTTTCTCGCTTCGTGAGAGTTTCGACACTTCGACTCCGGCCGGGGAACTGATGCTCATGCAGTGTATCGCGTTTGCGCAGTTCGAACGCTCGACGATTGTCGACCGTATAAAAAGAGGCGCTCGGGCTCGCGCCGAGCGAGGCCTTGCC
>JBBQAH010000100.1:0-12004 GCA_038316145.1 Burkholderiales bacterium | reverse complement strand
GCAGCGTCTTCTCGAGGTTGATGATGTGGATCTTGTTGCGATGGCCGTAGATGTACGGGGCCATCTTGGGGTTCCAGAAGCGGGTTTGGTGTCCAAAATGGACGCCGGCTTCCAGCATTTCGCGCATGGTGACTGACATGGGTAACTCCGAAGGTTGGGTCTAGAATCCGGCGCGAATCGCTGCTGAAAACACCCGCTTGCAGCGGCCTGTGAATCTGCCAGACCGCCTGCTTGCCATGTTTTCAGATCAGCGACACCTCTCGACAGCCGGTTCGCGATTTATTCATCTGCTTTCCCGTGCACCACCATTGGCCCACATGGACAACCAGATAAACCCAAAGATTGTAGCATCCGAGCCGTTTTTGTCAGGCCGGCAGACTGACCTGCAGGGCGCGGTGGCCGCGATCAACGCAGGCCAGGTCAGCGCCACCAGCCTGCTGAAAAACGCCCTGGCAGCAGCCAGCAGCCCGGCCTGCGACCGGGCCTTCATCCGCCGATTCGATGACCAGGCACTGGCCGTGGCCGCAGCGGTGGACGCCGCCCGTGCGGTCGGGTTGCCGCTGCCACCGCTGGCCGGGCTGGCGGTGTCGATCAAGGATTTGTTCGACGTTGCCGGGCATCCGACCACGGCGGGCTCTCGGGCCATGATTGACGCCGCACCGGCCGTTGCCGACTGCCCGGCCGTGGCGCGGCTGCGCGGCGCCGGCGCCGCGCTGACGGGCCACACCAACCTGAGCGAATTTGCCTACTCGGGTGTGGGCATCAACCCGCATTTTGGTACACCGGTCAACCCGGTCACCTTTGGCCACAACCCGACACCCCGAATCCCCGGCGGCAGCACCTCGGGCGGCGCGGTGTCGGTGGCCACCGGCGCGGCCTGGGCAGCGCTGGGCTCGGACACGGGCGGCTCGATCCGCATCCCGGCCGCGCTGCAGGGCCTGGTCGGCTTCAAGAACACCCAGCGCCTGACGCCGCTGGAAGGCGCCATCCCCTTGTCCAGCACGCTCGACACGGCCTGCGCCATCACCCGCAGCGTGCGTGACGCGGTGCTGGTGCACGGCCTGCTGGCGGCCCGCACCCCCAGGCCGCTGGCGCGCCCGCTGCAGGCGCTGCGGCTGGCGGTGCCACAAACGGTGATGCTCGATGGCCTGGACAGCGACGTGGCACGCGCCTTCGAGGACACGCTGGCCACACTTCGGGCCGCCGGCGCCCGCATCGAGGAGCTGCCCCTTGCGCCGCTTGCCCATCTGGCCGGCCTTCAGGCGCAGGCCGGCTTTGCCGCGGCCGAAAGCTGGGCCTGGCACCGCGCCCGGCTGGGCCTGCGCGAAGCCGACTACGACCCGCGTGTGGCCCAGCGGATCCGCCGAGGCGAGGCCATGACGGCCGCCGACTACATCGACCTGGTGCACGCAAGGCGAGTCTGGATCGACAGCATCGAAGCCGAGGTCCAAGGCTTCGACGCCCTGCTTTCGCCGACTGTGCCGATGGTGGCGCCGGCACTGGCGCCCCTGCTGGCCAGTGATCAGCGCTTTTTTGCCATCAACGCCCTGCTGCTGCGCAATGCCTCAACCATCAACATGCTGGACGGCTGCGCGCTGTCGCTGCCTTGCCAGGCCGCTGACCAGATGCCGGTCGGCCTGATGGTCTGGGGCCCGGCGATGCACGACGACAGCGTGCTGGACGTGTCTTTGGCGATTGAATCGGCACTGGCTGCTTCCACCACCACCACCACCGCCGCCGGCTCAGCCCGCCGCCCCACAGGCCGGAGCGCCTGACGGTGCGGGTGGCCGTGATCGGCGCCGGCATCGTCGGCGTCACGACTGCCTTCGAGCTTGCCAGCGACGGCCACCAGGTCACGGTGTTCGAGCGCCGCGCCAGCGTGGCCGAGGAGACCAGCTTTGCCAACGCCGGCGTGGTGGCGCCGGGCTATGTCACGCCCTGGGCAGCGCCGGGCATGCCGGCCAAGGTGCTGCGGCATCTGTTGTCGCGCCACGCGCCGGTGCGGCTGGCCCGGCCCCTGGCGCCCGGCCAGCTGGGCTGGATGTGGCGCTGGTGGCGCGCCTGCCGGGCACCGGTCCATGCCGCCAACCGCGCCCGCCTGTACCGGCTGGCGCGTTACAGCCAGCAGCGGCTGGCCCTGCTGAGCAGCAGCCTGCATCTCGAGCATGAACAGGCACGGGGCTATCTGGTGCTGCTGCGCACCGCCCGCGACCTGACCGCGGCACGCGGCAGCCTGAGGTTGCTGGCCGAGCTGGGCATCAACTTTCACCTGATCGACGGCGCCCGCGCCCGCACGATCGAGCGCGGTCTCAACCCGGACACCCCTCTGCATGCCGCGGTGCACTTGCCCGACGACGAGGTCGGCAACTGCCGCCAATTTGCCCACCTGCTGCGGGCCGAGGCGCAGCAGCGCGGCGCGGTGTTCCGCTTCGGTCGCAGCGTTCACCACCTCGACGGCGGACAGCAGCCTGCGGTCTGGCACCAGGCCAACGGCAGCACCGAGGCGGCGACGCCAGAGCTGTTCGACGCGGTGGTGGTCTGCGCAGCGCTGGGCTCACGCGGCTTGCTCAAACCCCTGGGCCTGGGCCTGCCGCTGGTGGCCGTGCATGGCTACTCGATCACTGCGCCGCTGCGCCTGCTCGAAGGGCATCCGCACCTGGGGCCGGCCTCGGCCGTGATGGACGAAAAATACAAGGTGGCGATCAGCCGCCTGGGCCAGCGGGTGCGGGTGGCCGGCAGTGCCGAGCTGGGTGGCAGCCTGGCACAGCACAACGCAGCGGCGATCCACACCCTGCACAAGGTGCTGGACGACTGGTACCCCGGTTGCGCCCAGCACGGCCAGATCCAGGCCTGGAAGGGTGCGCGGCCGATGCTGCCCGACGGGCCACCGGTGCTGGGCGCCAGTGGCGTGCCGGGCGTGTGGCTCAACCTGGGCCACGGCTCCAGCGGCTGGGCCCTGGCTTGCGGCTCGGCCCGGGTGCTGGCAGACCAGCTGGCGGGGCGGGCACCGGCAATCGATGTCGAAGGGCTGGATGTGGCGCGCCTGGTGCGCGGCTGACGCGGGCCGCCTCAGGCGCGGACTGCGGCCCTGCGCCAGCCCGCCCACTGGTGCAACAGCACCGGCATTGCCACCGCCGCACCGATGAGTGTGCTGACCAGGCCCGGCACCACCATCAGCAACGCACCCAGGCCACACAGCAGTTGCTCCCAGCGCCGCATCTCCACCAGCAAAAACTTCGACAACGCCGCCGCCAGCAGGCTGATGCCCAGGATGCAGCCGATGAAGGTCACGCTGAAGTCATACCAGGTGAAGCCCTTGGCCACCAGCAGCAGCGAGGGTGAAAACACAAAGACAAACGGCACCAGCGCCTTGGCCAGCCCCAGCCTGAAAGCCATGTTGCCGGTCTTGAACGGGTCGCTGCCCGCCATGCCTGCGGCCGCGTAGGCTGCCAACGCCACCGGCGGCGTGATGTCGGCCAGCACGCCGTAGTAGAAGACAAAAAAATGCGCCACCAGCGGCTCGACGCCCATCAGCACCAGCGTGGGTGCGGCCACCGTGACCATGATGATGTAGTTGGCCGTGGTGGGGATGCCGCAGCCCAGCAGGATGCACACCAGCCCCGTCATCACCAGTGCCACCAGCAGCGCCAGCGTGGCGGGCGCGACCCATTCGGCTGGCAGCCAGGTGCCGACGCCACTGCCCATCGCGTTGGCCGCGCCGGTGATGATGGTGCTGAGCTTGAAGCCCACACCGGTCAGCGTGACCACGCCGATCACCAGGCCGACGCTGGCCGCCGCCGCGCCCACCGCCAGCGCGTACTTGGCGCCGGTCTCGAAGGCTTCGAGCAGCACTGCCGGCGCGATGCGGCCGGTGATGCCACCCAGCCGGATGGCCAGCACGGCCACCAGCACGCCGCCGGCAAACACCGCCAGCTTGGCGCCCTCGTGCTGCAGGCCACCAAACACCAGCCCGCCCAGCACGGCGTGCAGGCCCACCAACAAGGCCCAGTTGGCCGGCCGATTGCCCGCAACCCGGGTGCTCAAGCCCACGATGGCACACGAGCTGATGCCGCAAAACGCTGCCAGGTAAGGCGTGCGGCCGCTGACCAGCACAAAGATCAGCAGCGCCAGCGGGATCAGCGTGGGCCAGCGCTCGCGCAGCGACTGGCGCAATTTGGGCATCTCGGCCTCGGTCAGGCCCCGCAAACCGTAGCGCTTGGCCTCGAAATGCACCTGCATGAAGACACCAAAAAAATGCATGAAGGCCGGGATGGTGGCCGCCACGATGATGGTCTGGTAGGGCACTGCCAGAAACTCGATCATCAAAAAGGCCGCCGCGCCCAGCACCGGTGGCGTGATCTGTCCGCCGGTGCTGGACGCCGCCTCCACCGCCGCCGCAAACTCACGCCGGTAACCCACCCGGATCATCGCCGGGATGGTGAGCGAGCCCACCGTCACCGCATTGGCCACCGACGATCCCGACAACATGCCGAACATCGCCGAGCCGAACACGCTGACCTTGGCCGGCCCGCCGGCGTAGCGCCCGGCGATGCTGGACGCCACGTCCAGAAACAGCTGGCCCAGCCCGATGCGTGTGGCCATCACGCCGAACAGCACAAAGTGGAAGACATAGGTCGCCACCACGCCCACCGCCACGCCGTAGATGCCCTGGCTGGTCAGGTACTGGTGGTTGACCAGCTGGCTCCAGCTGGCGCCGGCGTGCTGCAGCAGGCCCGGAAACACCGGCCCGGCCAGCGCGTAGGCCATGAAGCTGATCGCGATGATCGGCAGCGGCCAGCCCATGCTGCGGCGGGTGGCTTCGAGCAGTGCTGCGATCAACACCGTGCCCATCAGCACATCCAGCGTGCCGGGGTTGCCGACCCGGAAGGCCAGGTCGTCGAAGATCCAGGGGATGTAGAGCACCGAAGCCGCCACCGCCAGGGCCAGCCCCCAGTCGAACCACGGCACCCCGCCCGGCGCCGCCCAGCCCGGATGCGGCGGCTGCGTCAACAGCGCGCGCCGGTGCGGGAACACCAGAAAGATCAACCCCAGCACAAAGGCCAGGTGCACACCGCGGTGTGTCACCTCCTGCAGCAGACCGAACCCGGCGGTGTAGAAGTGAAAGGCCGACAGCAGCACCAGCAAGCCGCCGACCAGCGCCACTGCCGGCTGCACCAGCGGCCGAAAGCGCATCTCGGGGTCGAATTTTTCTTCCAGCGCCTGCAGTTGGCGCTCATCGGGCAAAGACGCGGGCAAAGACGCGGGCAAAGCAGTGGGCAAGGCGGTGGGCATCAGCAGTGAATCCTGGGCGGAAAGAAAACACGGGGCAGACTGGCTGCCCCGCGCAGGTCAAGCGGAGGCGGTGCCGGCGAAGCCGCCCGCCCGCCCGACGCCCTACTTCAACAGCCCGGCTTCCTTGTAGAACTTCTCGGCCCCCGGATGCAACGGGATGCCGGCCCCCTTGACCGCGTTTTCCTTGGTGATGAACTTGCCCTTGGCGTGGCCGGCGCCCATCGCCTTCTGGCCGGCCTCGGCAAACAGCGCCTTGGTGATCTCGTAGACCGTGTTGGCATCGGCCTTGTCGCTGGTCACCCACTGCGCGCCCACGGACAAGGTCTTGACCGCGCCAATGCCCTTGTAGGTGTCGGCGGCAATCAGGTCGGGCGAGAAGAAACCGTCGCTCTTGCGGATCGCGTCCGCCTGCGGGCCGTCGATGGCGATCAGCTCGATGCCGGCGCCCGACGTTGCCAGCTCGGCAATGGCGCCGGCCGGCGATCCGCCGGTGAAGAAAAAGGCGTCGATCGACCCATCCTTCAGCTTGTCACCGGCCTGGTTCGGCTTGATGTACTCCGGCTTGATGTCGGACTCCTTGATGCCGTAGGCCGCCAGGATGGTGCGGGCGTTGATCAACGTGCCCGAGCCCGGCTCGTCCAGTGCCACCCGCTTGCCCTTCAAGTCGGCCACGGTCTTGATGCCCGCGCCCTTGCGCGCCACGATGTGCACACTCTCGGGGTACAGGTTGGCGATCAGCCGCAGGCCGGTGATGGCGGGCTTGCCCTCGAACACGCCCTTGCCGGTGTAGGCCCAGCTGGCCACATCGGCCTGGCTGAAGCCGGACTCCAGCGCACCGCCGGCAATGCCGGTGACATTGGCCAGTGAGCCGTTGCTGGCCTGGGCTGTGACGACGATCTTGCCCGGCTGCGACACCGCGTTGGCGATCATGCCGCCCACCGGGTAGTAGGTGCCGGCGGTGCCGCCGGTGCCGATGCGGAAAAACTGCTGGGCCTGGGTGGCGCCGGACGCCAGGGCGGCGGCAAGCGCTACACCGGCAATGAGTTGTTTGAACATGGTTTGATCTCCTGCTGAGTCGGGCTGCACCCGCGCGGTGCCGCACGGAAACAGTAAAGCACAATGCATGCGCAGCACCCCTACGGCTTACCCTGGACCGGACAAACATGACCCAGCCCGGCTTGATGGCGGTGAGACACGCTGCCGGCGGCGGGCCGCAAGCGGTGCTGCCATCGGCACACCACTGGTCGCTGTTCGACGCCGCCGTCAGCCGACACATCGAACAAGCGGCCTTGGCGGCAAGCGCGCCCCATGCCCTGATGGCCGCCGCAGGCCTGGGCGTGGCCCGGCTGACGCTGGCGGCAGCACCGCAAGCCCGCAGGGTCCAGGTCTGGGCCGGCCCGGGCAACAACGGCGGCGATGGGCTGGTGGCCGCGCGCCACCTGCACCAAGCCGGCCTGGATGTGGCGGTCAACCTGCTGGGTGATGCCAGCCACCTGCCGGCCGACGCCCTGCACGCCTTGAACCAGGCTCGGCAGGCGGGCGTCCGGATCATCAGTGGTCTAGACCGGCCCTGGGCCGACGACCGGCCGGCCGACGCCTGGATCGACGCGCTGCTCGGCCTGGGATCACGCCGCGCACCCGAAGGCGACATTGCAGTCGCGGTACGGCGTATGCGGCAGCCCGGCGTGCCGGTGCTGGCGGTGGACTTGCCCACCGGCCTGTGCGGCGACACCGGCCGACTGCTGGGCGATACGGCGGTGATCGCCACACACACCCTGGCGCTGCTGACCCTCAAACCCGGCCTGTTCACGGCGATGGGCCGTGACTTTGCCGGCCGAATCTGGTTCGACGGGTTGGGGGTGGACACCGGTACTGTTGCCGCCAGCGTCACCTTGTCCGGCCCCGAAACTCTTTTTGCACTGCTGCCCGGCCGCAGCCATGCCCAGCACAAAGGCAGCTTTGGCGATGTGCTGGTGCTGGGCGGTGCGGCTGGCATGGGCGGTGCGGCGCTGCTGGCTGCCAGCGCGGCCTTGACGGCAGGTGCCGGCCGGGTTTACCTGGCCAGGCTGGACGGCGATACCGCCCCCAACCCGGCACGGCCGGAGTTGATGCCACGCAGCGTGAACGACGCGCTGGCGCCTGATTTTCTGTCCCGCTGCACGGTGGTATGCGGATGCGGCGGCGGCGCTGAGGTACGGGCCGTGTTGCCGGCGGTGATCCTGCATTCGGCGCGGCTGGTGCTGGATGCCGATGCGCTCAACGCGGTGGCCACCGATGCGGACCTGCGCGCGGCACTGCTGGTGCGGGGCAAGGCCGGAACGCCCACCGTCCTGACCCCGCACCCGCTGGAAGCCGCCCGCTTGCTGGGCATCACGGCGGCGGCGGTCCAAGGCCAGCGCCAGCACAGCGCGCAAGACCTGGCCGATCAACTCAATGCCACCGTCGTGCTGAAGGGCTCAGGCACGGTCATCGCCACACCCGGTCGCACGCCGGGGATCAACCCCACGGGCAATGCCCGGTTGGGCAGTGCCGGCAGCGGTGATGTGCTGGCCGGCTGGTTGGGCGGGCTGTGGTCGCAGGCGGGCAGCCAACAAGGCTTCGAGGCTGCCACAGCCAGCGTCTGGCTGCACGGTCATGCCGCTGAGCAGGGCGACCCGAAAACCCTGCGCCTGCCGCTGCGCGCCGCCGACCTGATCGAGGCGATGGCGGCCAGCATGCCGACGGCCGACTGACGTCACGCTGAGCGAGCCCGAAAGGCAGCGCACAGCGTCGCACCAACCTTGGCCATGACGGCACGGCCTGAGGCCAGTCACCGCCTCAGGCCGCTCAACGCTTGGTGCGCGGCTTCACGGGCTTGGCCGCCCGCCCCTTCTTGCTGGCGGGTGAGCCCCGCGACGCCACCGCCTTGGCACGCCCGGCCTTGGCGGCGCGGTCGCGGGTCTGCACCTCCCTCAACTCGTCGCTGGGTGAGCCACCGGCGGCCGACTTGGGCTTGCTGCTGCGCACCACCAGCGCATCGGTCTCGCCCTCTCGCACCAGGCGGAAATCGATCTTGCGGCCGTCCAGATCAACCCGGCTGACCTGCACCCGCACCCGCGACCCCACGCCGTAGCGCACGCCGCTGCGCTCACCACGCAAGTCTTGCCGCGCCTCGTCGAAGCGGAAGTACTCGCCGCCCAGTTCGGTGATGTGCACCAGGCCCTCGACGTACAACTCGTCTAGCGTGACGAACAGGCCGAAGCTGGTGACGGCGGTAACCGTGCCGGCAAATTCCTCGCCCAGTCGGTCGCGCATGTAGCGGCATTTGAGCCAGGCTTCGACATCGCGCGAGGCCTCGTCTGCCCGGCGCTCGTTGGCGCTGCAATGTGCGCCGGCGGCCAACCACAGGCCTGCATCCTGGGCGCTGGCCGGTGGCTTGGCTGCTGCTTTACCCAGCTTGCGCACCGGCGTGGGCGCGGGCAAGGCGGCGGCGGTGTGCTCCACCGCGCTGCCGGTCAACAAGTAGCGCTTGCCCAGCAACAAGGCCTTGATGACCCGGTGCACCAGCAAATCGGGGTAGCGCCGGATCGGGCTGGTGAAGTGGGCATAGGCCTCATAGGCCAGACCGAAGTGGCCGGCATTGCCCGAGGTGTAGACCGCCTGCTGCATCGAGCGCAGCAGCATCGAATGGATTTGCGGTGCATCGACCCGGTCCTTGGTGGCCAGCGAGATCGCCTGCAGTTCGGACGGCTTGGGGTCGTCGCTCAAGCTGAAACCCAAGCCCAGCGAGCGCAGGTAGTTCTGCAGCGTCACCCGCTTCTCGGGCGTCGGGCCCTCGTGCACCCGAAACAGTGCCGGGTGCTTGTGGCTTTCGATGAACTCGGCGGCGCAGACGTTGGCCGCCAGCATCGCTTCTTCGATCAGCCGGTGCGCCTCGGTGCGGGTGCGCGGCACGATCTTCTCGATACGGCCGTTGTCGTCGCAGACGATCTGGGTCTCGGTGGTCTCGAAGTCGATGGCGCCGCGCAGGCCGCGGTTTTTCAACAGCGCGCGGTAGACCTCGTGCAGGTGGATCAAATCGGGCACGAGATCAACCCGGCGCTGGGCCTCGACACCCCGGGTGTTGCCCAGGATGTTGGCGACCTCGGTGTAGGTCAGCCGGGCGTGTGAACGGATCACCGCCGGGTAGAACTGGTAGGCGCTGATGACACCGGCGGCATCCACCAGCATGTCGCAGACCATGCTCAGACGCTCTTCATCGGGGTTCAGCGAGCACAGCCCGTTGCTGATCTTCTCGGGCAGCATCGGGATCACCCGGCGCGGAAAGTAGACCGAAGTGGCGCGCTCGTAGGCGTCGTCATCCAGCGGGTCGCCCGGCTTGACGTAATGGCTGACGTCGGCAATCGCCACGATCAAGCGCCAACCGTCGAAGGCGGCCTTGCCGCGGCCCTTCTTGACCAGCGGCTCACAGTACACCGCATCGTCGAAGTCGCGTGCGTCCTCGCCGTCGATGGTGACCAGCGGCACATCCGTCAGGTCGATGCGGTTGCGCTTGTCGGTCGCACGCACCCGGTCGGGCAGCGCGGCGGCCTGGGCCAGCGCCTCGGGCGAAAACCGGTGCGGTACCTCGTACTTGCGCACCTCGATCTCGATCTCCATGCCGGGGTCGTCGATCTCGCCCAGCACCTCGGTGATACGGCCCACCGGCTGCGAAAACATCGACGGCGGCTCGGTGAGCTCGATCGCCACCACCTGGCCCACCGCCGCATTGGCGGTGGCGTTTTTGGGGATCAGGATGTCCTGGCCGTAGCGCCGGTCCTCGGGCGCCACCAGCCAGACACCGTTTTCGTGCAGCAGGCGGCCGATGATGGGCGATTTGCGGCGCTCGACGATGTCGATCACCCGGCCCTCGGGCCGGCCCTTGCGGTCAGCCCGCACGATGCGCACCCGAATGCGGTCACGGTGCAGCACCGAGCGCATCTCTTGGGGCGATAGGTAAATGTCGGGCTCGTTGTCGTCGCGGCGCACAAAGCCGTGGCCGTCGCGGTGGCCGAGCACAGTGCCTTCGACTTCGCTCATCAGCGCTGCGCCGAGGGCAGGCGGACTTGAAATCTGGTTTTTTATGATGCTATACTCCGTTTTGCAGTAGACAGCCCAGATGGCGGAATTGGTAGACGCACTAGTTTCAGGTACTAGCGCTTAGCGGCGTGGAGGTTCGAGTCCTCTTCTGGGCACCAAAAAATTCAAGGCCAGCACGAGAGTGCTGGCCTTTTGTTTTGGCCGCTCGCTGTGTGAACAGACTGAGAACGGTGCCGCGCACTTGGGGCCCGGCGACCGGTGAAACAAGGCCGCTCACGCTGCAGGCGGCTGCGCCGCGGGTCAACGTGAGCGCACCGATCAAACCGAGAACTTCTTCGCCAGGCCTTCTGGCCTGAGGTTGTCGTAGTCCTCGAAGGGCTGGTTGATCCAGGGGCTGGTGGGCAGCATCTCGACGTAGTAGTCAGGCGTGTAGCTCGACACCCCTTTGACCCAGATCACCGCGCTGCGCAGGTCACTGATGGACGGCACGCCGCGCAGGCGCTCGACCACCGCCTTGAGCGTGACACCCGAGTCCGACAGGTCATCGACCAGCAGCACCCGGCCCGCCAGCTCACCCTTGGGCATGGTGATGTACTTGGCCAGGTCCAGCCGGCCCTGGATCGTGCCGGCATCGGCCCGGTAAGAGCTGGTGGACATGATGGCCAGTGGCTTGTCAAACACTCTTGAGAGCACATCGCCCGGCCGCATGCCACCCCGCGCCAGGCACAGGATCTGGTCAAACTCCCAGCCCGAATGCGCCACTTTGAGCGCCAGGCGCTCGATCAGCATGTGGTATTCGTCCCAGCTCACATACAGGTGCTTGCCGTCGTCGGTCAGCATGGTGGGGGTCCTTGGTTTCAGTGTAGAGGGCCCAGACCTGGCGCAGCGGTGGCGCGCCGGGTCGGGCTCAGATGTTGTACGGGTGGCGCAACACGATGGTGTGCACTCGGTCAGGGCCGGTGGACACCATGTCGATGGGCACACCGATCAAGGCTTGCACCCGCTCCAGGTAAGCGCGTGCGTTGGCGGGCAGCTTGTCCCACTCGGTGATGCCAAAGCTGCTGTCGGTCCAGCCCGGGAAGGTCTCGAACACCGGCTCGCAGGCGGCAATGTCGTCGGCGTCCAGCGGCAGGATGTCGATGTCCTGGCCGCGCAGCTTGTAGCCCACGCAAACCTTGATCTCAGACAATTGGTCCAGCACGTCGAGCTTGGTGATGCAAAGGCCCGAAATACCGTTGATGATCATCGAACGCTTGAGCGCTGCGGCGTCCAGCCAGCCGCAGCGGCGCGCCCGGCCGGTGACCGTGCCGCGCTCTTGGCCGACTGTCGACAGATGGTGACCCACGGTGCCGGCAGCGTTGATGTCGAGTTCAGTCGGGAACGGCCCGCTGCCGACCCGGGTGGTGTAGGCCTTGGTGATGCCCAGGATGTAGTGCAGCATGCCCGGCCCCACACCGGCACCGGCGGCGGCGTTGCCGGCCACGCAGTTGCTGGACGTGACAAACGGGTAGGTGCCGTGGTCGATGTCGAGCAGCGTGCCCTGCGCGCCTTCAAACAAGATGTTGGCGCCTGCACGGCTGGCCTTGTGGATGCGCGCATCGGCCGGGCTGAGCATCCGCGTTGCGAGAAGCCTGTTGGCGGCCTCGGGTGCAAT
>JBBQAH010000453.1:0-2542 GCA_038316145.1 Burkholderiales bacterium | reverse complement strand
ACGTGACGTGCTAACCAGTTATATAAATAAAGACAGTGTTTTTAAAGCATTTTGCGCAGTGCGGGGGAGGGGGGGGTCGGGCAACCTGACGTCATGGTAGGGTGGGTTCCGGAAAATATGACGGTGCCTGACAAAGGGGGGTGGTACCATAAAAAAAACGATTTTTTTACCTGACGTCATACGTTTATGGTCCCTAATGCATGCAGATTATTAATGCAGCACCTGTGCATTTTGTTGCGTAACCTGGGAACAGAGCCGTGGAAAATATTATGAAATTCGAATAATGGATTTATCAAAACTTGTGACGAACAGTGTCTAGTCTCTCCGCCGTTATGAAAATGTGGCCAAAGTCGAACTTCACTCGGTGGACCTAAATAAGCAGTGATGTCCACTCTTATTCCGGGTGGAAAATCCGCCGTTGAAAAGGCTGCGCGACGATTACCGGACGGGGCAAAGGAAATACTCCAAGACTTTGTCGTTGCCGTTTTAAGGTAACAGGCGGTATGGCAAAAAACATATTCAACAGTGAATGCATTCTTGAAGCCATTCTGTTCAGCATGAAGCTTCTGTCTTGTTTTTTTAGGAGCAAAGTAACTCGTGATAAATTTCCAAAGTTCGCAGCCGATTGGTTTACCAAACTTTCACAAGATGAGGAGACGAAGAGTGAGCCGCAGAAACCAGTGGATGGACGAGAAAATTCTTTGAAAGAGCCAAACTTTCCTTCGGCCGACCAGGAAACAACCACATTGGTCAAAAACCCAAACGCCGAACAGCTAGGACAGTCAGCCTTGGGAGGGGCAGGGGCAACGCCAGATGACCAGAATGGGTCCGTCGTTGATTCCCAGGACCCTCAAAGCTCCTTATTAGGAAGTTTACAACTGCCGTCCACTGCTGATTTTACCACGGTTCAAGGTACGAACAAGTGTAACCTCCGGATGAGTGTAGCATATCGATGAAAATTGAATTGAATCCACTTGCTACCGGCCAAGGTAGATGAAACATGATGATACAAAGTTATTTCGGCAATAATTTGACGGCGCACTACATTATTTTTAAATTAGTTGCCTGATTAAAAGCGCTCTGAAAAACTGACAGTAATTTATATATATGTTTCAGTTGGATATGCTCCGTGATTTCATCATTTTTATAGGTACTATCGGATCATAATTTGTTATTTAAAAACATTATTTATGCAGCGGTTATCGAGAAATAACTTGAGTTGAGCCTTATTTTTCTCTTTTGCAACTGGATAAAAACATAGGAAAAATAACCGAATTTGATAAAACACTGTTAACGCCATGACTTGGATAATAATAACAACTACGTACCCACAAATGTTCCTTCAGCTGCCCATTGTCGAACATAAATTTTAGTTGTCGGACAAATAATTGAATTTTGGGTTCCTGAGAACCCCGAAAAGAGGAAGATGACATGGCAGATGCAAATAAAATATGAAGCTCAGTACTATCTGTGTAAACAAGGAAGAATTCTTCCTCATGTATCTGTTTACATTAGTATAATCCTCCGCCCCCCACTCCAGACACACTGTAGACCGATGAACAGTAGCTATTTCTGCCGACTAAATTCTCCCTCATTGATTAAAGGGACGAACTACTTGGACTTAAACTAATCTTCTTTAATAGGCCTAATGATTTGCAGATAACGCCTCGACATTTGGATCGTTATCTACTAATGCACCGTTGGCAGGTAAATTTTCCTCGCTTGGTGGAAATGAAATAAAAGGAGCGGCTTCCGCGTCAGTTTTTCCCGAAAACACGATGCCACCTCCTGCAACAGATGCATCGGCAACGCAACTGACCGATGAACACCGTACGTGAAATGTCTTTCAATGTCTAAACCTCAGAGAAAATTTGGTCTTAAAATTGATTGGTGTAGGTGGGTCAGCCGCTGGGCGACGTCAAGGAGTTTCCGCAGAAAGTAAGAACAAGGCCCCCTGTTCTGATGTAGCGACTGAATAATTGATCAATGAAGCATTGGGCTTAGAATAAGTTCTAATTTACCCTTAACGTTCAAACACCATATACAGGCTATGATCCAGCAAATGCACCTGAAGAGCCGGAGGTTGTCAAATCGTTTCCTAAGACAGCTGAACAGCTGCAACGAGTCAAGGAAGCTGTCGCAGAGGTCTTGCTGTTTCGCTCCCTGGAAGAAGAGCATCTCCTAAAGGTCATTGATGCGCTTGAAGAGGTACGTCAGTAAGCCAGTTATTGGCTGAGTCGATATAGTAAAAAGATTTCCGTTACCTGTCGGAATAATTTAGGGTGAACAAAGTAAAATGCAGAAACCATCGTTCTCGTTTACAGCGTCACGTGGAAGTTGGGGAAGAAGTCATAACATTAGGCGATAAAAAAGCGGACTATTTCTACATTATTGAAATGGGTGAATTTGATTGTTTCGCTTTGATCAACGGCGAACTATCAAAGGTCCACGATTACATTAACAAAGGGAGCTTCGGTGAGCTGGCACTGATGTATAACCAACCCCGCGCGGCCACCGTTACTGCGAGGACGCCAGGACAGCT
>JBBQAH010000472.1:0-2460 GCA_038316145.1 Burkholderiales bacterium | reverse complement strand
AGTAAAAAACTAAGGTTTATAACATACGGGCTAGGCGCGTGTAGTTTCGACAGCGTGGCCAATACGACTCGCCATCACTTTGTTCAGATGGCGCACCGGTTGCGCCGCTAGCTTCTACGCAACGTACGGTAACGTATGTTGCACGCAGATGGACTAAGAAAGTAATTCACGGCACAAAATAGTTGTGGCCAACAACTTCTTTGAATCGTTTCTATGCTTCCGGATGTTTAGCCAAGCAAGTCCTCACGAACTTCAAAGAATTTCTATGATTTTCTTGGTTTAAACAATAGCATTCACAACTAGAAGACAAAAACTTTGAAACCACAACGCACCAATAATTATGGCGTAGCTCTTTTGCTCCTTGATGGACTGAATCTATGTAGTATTGTTGTCAGATTAAAAACACGATCAAAAGTAGAAAACTCATTTATTTACGAGGTATTTTTGTCCAATAAAAATCCATCGATAACTCAAAATTAAGCTAATTTCACAGACAAGGGCTTGATCGGATTCTCGGCAGAATTGGTGGCCCAATCGACGGCACGATTCCTGGCATGATTTCTGGCACTATTAGAGGCATTGCCGATGGCACGATCAGTGGCACGATCGGTGGCACGATCCAAACCAGATGAATTGAATGCATTAGAAATTTATATACCTTCATGGCATCAGTGTTTACGCGAGTGCTGGCTCACTTGGCTATTCTTCTGCTTGTTCATGGTTCTCTACAGCATGCCTGATTGCTCGCTGCAGGGCTTCGGCGGTTGGAATAGAAAAGTAGCAATTATCCTAGAAACTCAGCAGGTCAACCATTGGCGTAATGGCCTTAAGTTCAATAAACAGGCATAACGACCGCAAGCTCTTAACTGTACGTAGGCAGAAAGGTAAGCAGCAAGACATATGGAAAAGAAGATAACCGAAATTGATTCAAACAGAAAGACCGAAAGCTTGCAAATATCAAGTATTCACTAATTAGGCATGCAAGATTCAAGCATCAGTGCATGTGAGGTAGATACGTACGCAGGAAAATTATGGTTTTGCTGATCGTATTTCGAATCATATCAAGGATGTACCACCGATCATGCCACCGAAAGTGCCACCGATCGTGCCACTGATCGTGCCACCGATCGTGCCATCGATCGTGCCACTGATCATGCTACCGATCATGCCACCGATCGTGCCACTGATCGTGCCTCCGATCGTGCCATCGACAGTGCCATCGACAGTGCCTCTAATAGTGCCAGAAATCGTGCCAGGAATCGTGCCTTCGATTGGGCCACCAATTTTGCCGAGAATCCGAATAAATAACTTTTCTACTTTTAATCGTGTTCTCAATCTAAGAACAATACTACATAGATTCAGTCCATCAAGAAGCAAAAGTGCTACGCCATAATTATTGGTGCGTTGTGGTTTCAAAGTTTCAGTCTTCTAGTTGTGAATGTTATTGTTTAAACCAAGAAAATCATAGAAATTCTTTGAAGTTCGTGATGACTTGCTTGGCTAAACATCCGAAAGCATAAAAACGATTTAGAGAAGTTGTTGGCCACAACTATTTTGTGCCGTGAATTACTTTCTTAGTCCCTCTGCGTGCAACATACGTTACCGTACGTTGCGTAGAAGCTTGCGGCACAACCGGTGCGTCATTTGTACAAAGTGATGGCGAGTCGTATAGGACACGCTGTCGAAACTACACGCGGCTAGCCCGTATGTTTATAACACTGGCCTTTCGGTAGCGTGTCAAAAAATCAATGTTGAACGGACGATATATGGGAGCGTTATTTCGCTACATTAAAATAATTGAAGTATTTTGAACATGCAACAACATGACTGATCGAGAAACATAGTACCACGAATTTAAGCAACATTTTTGCACGCATAGTCTACGAAGCTTTGTGCTGTTTTCCGGTGACTTCGAATGGCCGAGAAAACGACCAAACTGCCTGTCGGACAAGCACGAAAACATGACCGGACGTGAACCTCCAGAGCGCAACATCAGTAATGAGCGCTGGTTACACTTGGTCTCGCCCAAGGCAAGCATTTTTCGCTCAGTCATGTCTTGGCAGAATGGCGCTGCCAAATTCATCAATCATTTTCTTTTCCATGACTTGGCTGAACAGTTTAATCTTATATTTCGCATCGTAATTTTTCGTTTTTATACCGTTATATACTTCGTTTTTAATTTCTTATTATACGTTTAATACAGACGTGCCGAGTATTTTTAATGGGTACCGATACGGTAATGTAATAACTGTTTCTGGCTTTCTTGAATATTTGAACAATGATACGGTGCTTGACGTCATTTCCGGTAACGTGACGGTTGTATAGGGTTTATATAAGCCAAGAAAATCCACAGATATTTGCGGTATATAAATTTATGCAGCTTTAATAGGCCCACAAAACCCGCAGATATCTATGGGGCATGAATCTATAGGCCAATATTAATCCCATAAAGTTATAGGG
>JBBQAH010000309.1:0-2517 GCA_038316145.1 Burkholderiales bacterium | reverse complement strand
TAGGTAATTTGACACAAAGCAAGTGCAATACGGGAAATAGGACATCCTAAATATAGGAAGTACAGCTGGCGAAGAGATACATGGCCGTTTCTATCAAAGGATCCTATGGTAGAAACCGGCTAGTATCTCTTCGCCAGGTGTAATTATGAACAACGTGAGCAAGGAACGGGAATTGCAACCTACTACTACTATATATCGATAAAGGAACGGGAACTGCAACCTACTACTACTATATATCGATAACAACGAAGACGTCATACAAAAATCAGGATTATCGTTGTGTTTACGCCATAAAAACGTAGGATAAAATTGGTACTCATATTGTGCATTATGTTTTTTGTCAGTTTAACATTGCGCATCTACCGGTATTTATAACTGGAGAATAATAACAAAAATATTGATGTGACAGTTAATTAATTACTTAACACTTATCGCTTGAATCGCAACGTACTGTTAACGTGTCAGGAATCGGTCCAGCATCAGGGTGCAAAACTACGATTACTGCAGTGTCGTTATGAATATGTTGAGAATGTTTTGAATTTTTGGTTATTATTTCTTCATTATTATTGCTACGTAGTTAATTTTGCCAATAACTGTTGCCTGTGATCGGGCTAGTGTTCATCATCACTATTCAATTTTTACGCATCAACTGTTAGCGGAAAATAATGTAAAAATATGTTTTCCCGGATACGATTTATATTAACTGTTGGCATATATGCCGGTACGTATGATAGTCTACCGTTAGAGCGCGCATGATCGCTTTCCCTGGAATCGTGCAATTTGATAGCTGGGCAAATTAATTGGTCGAATATGAAAAGGATATTTTCCGCTTGCGAAATGTGCATCCAAGGGCAGGCAATACAATGTTGTCTGCCACAAACGTGGCGAGAAAATACCGTTCGAATACGAGATAGCCTACAATGTACTGCTGTAGGGTAAAATGTTTTGATTCGCGCGGCCACCCACGTGAAAAGCGAGCCATAACCATTTTTTTGTCTGAAAACTCATTAGCTGATGGATAACTATGAGCGAAACTTGAAATGTAAATTTTGAAAAATAAAAAACACAGGGAAAACTTCCAGAACCGTTTTCAAATTTTTTTTAATTATATTGCAAACTCGACTCGGTTTTGACAATGACGCTATTTAAAGAAGTTAATGTTCAATTTTTACACGGGAATGGTTGACAAACAAAGTTGCTTGTGACCGGATTTTCATCACACTTTGCAGGTGGCCGGACTTGAAACTGTATTCCCGCACATATCAGTTACTTTCTTTACCTGCCAAATGCCGTTCTGAAGCGTTGACCCACCGCCAATTATGGTAACCAGGGGTTTATTACTATTCTCCACCGCCTTGCAGGAGGCCAGCTCAAACAGCATCCACAACAGCAACCGCAACCACATCCCCTCCAGGGTCAATCGCATATTCGAATATATGAAGTGGAATTAAATGCGAATAAACACACAAAGATGTTCCTTGAAGGTTGAAATCAACAGTCAAGTAAAAGGAAAATTCCAATTGGAGACCACTAAGACAATTAGAGTTTGCTGAGACATGACGATTTATCGCGCATGAACATGGGTCCCGGAATGTCAATATTTCCGTTATTTGTACCTCAAGGGTTATGAACTCCGATACTGTTAGGGGTGTGTACTTGGGTGGCCCAGCGCACGAGTATAATTGGTGGCGTGTGAAGGATCGAGCCCATAAGAAGTCGATCCCTCTCTCTCTTGAATTTAGTATCAATATTTCTCCTGAGCAATCGAGCCCGTAAGAGGTCGATCCCTCTCTTGAATTTAGTATCAATATTTCTCCTGAGCAGTCTGATACTCTCCCGCTGGCTTAATAATACTGCCGTGGCAAAAAAGGGAATTGGCCATCAGGAATACATCGTGAACCGATCGGCTCCGTCAGAACTATAGTCACGACTTTGTAATGGATGGTCAATTTCTCATCTTTTCCACGGTCCACTAAAAGATCAAATGAAGCCTGTTTTATTGACATAACTAGCATGGAAGAAATACAAATTGCGCATGGGAAATTCCAGACAATGACGATCGGAGAATTACCGTGTGCCATTGTGGGATCCTGAGGGTGTACCACAGGAGCCACAATACTGGTAAACAAGAACCACACAAAATGCGTGGAAATGACCGTGCCGATCGTTATCCGGATTCCTTCACCCAACTTGCTTTAATTGCAGTGCTTGTAAGTGTCTGCTGCGACTCGATAGTATGAACGCGACGTTCGATTAACAGGAACATTGTTCGCAGCCATAGTATCGACAGACAGGCGACGGCATGAAAATCAATTTGTAAGACGGGGTATACCGAGCACTGTGAGCTTTGATAATGGACACTGTTTGCATACTATTTGATACGCTACTCATACTGCAGCATCCTGTCAGATGTCGAATGTAAGTGGGTGAACGGATAGCTGTTGTGCTTTCCAGAAGAGAGGAAGAAAGAAGTAAATATTTGCCTTTCACCATCAGCACGTGATGTTCTGGACCATA
>JBBQAH010000387.1:0-3678 GCA_038316145.1 Burkholderiales bacterium | reverse complement strand
TGCGGTGATTGGACCGCGCAGTTTAATTCAGCCAGGAAATAAGGCAGAAAGTTCTGCCTTTTTATTTTTCAGTCAGCTTATTCAGTGAAGTGGTTCATGTTCACACACTGTCTGCCGTTGTGGCCTACTGGGGGCAGCACTTGTCTGATTTGATAAGACACTTAAAAACAAGTCGAGTATTTGTATTCTCAAACTAAAATCCCTTATCTTACGTGTTTTCTAATCGTAGATTGAAGCTACCATGGTTCAGCTATAGCAGATATAAAAATGTTTCATCGCACTCACAGCGTAAGTTAGCTGAAACTCGTTGATTGGTTGATTTTTTTCCAAAGTTTAATTCAGCCAGCCTGAAATAAGTTAGCTTTGTCTAGGGCTAGTGTATGATAACTGATATTATGGTTTATAGTTCATAAAATGATAATTCATGGATTAATTAGAAATTTAACGATAACCATCCTAATTTAATATTAATACCACATTAATACCAGTAATCGGTCCATTATTTATTAACGTTGAGTTAATACTTATAAAACATTTTTTAGTCAAATGGGTTTTTATGGTGCTTTTACAGTTAACTAAATATTGTACTTGAAACGGATTTACAGAAGCCAGCAGTATTTAAGAAAGGTTTTGTTCAACCTGTTTGACCGTTTCTTCGAATACAGCGACTCACATCTCACATCATGATTACGTGACGGTGAACTTGATTTTGTTTACTATGTTGCATATAATTAATGAAGTAGTTCCGGGTTCCTGATAAAATAAGTAAGCAACCTGTTCTGATCAACTCGTACTGTACATGTACATTACTCCTGAATCCTGATGATTCGTCCATTATGCGACCCTCGATTGACAGTGGGGAAGTTTTTTTATTAAATATCCAACGATACACATCCGAGGCTAATTTCAAGGCACCCCGAATAAGGGATAAATAGTAATTAGTGTCCAAATAAAATACTAACTACGTACATACAGTGGTACACACTATACGGTAGGGATTAATATTGGCTGTAATTGCAAACGGGGTATTAGCAATATTAATCAACATAACCTTGCACAACCGCAAATATGTATGTATTATTATTGAAGAATAAATTATAACCGACAAACTTAAACTTTCTGTGCTTGCCAAGTTTCTGGTCTGACAAGTACGGTAAGGTATATCTTTTTCTTGATATTGTACCTGTTTGGTACGGTATATACAGTTTTATCTGCGCGCGTGTCTACCTCATGTCTGCCGTGGTATCCATAATTACAGTAGTACATAAAAGTAACGTATATCAACCTTCGCCATGTTTATCCAGCGCTTGTATTATATTATTAGTGTCCAGCTGAATTCATAATTGTCTACCGTATCCAGCATTATGTGTTAATTACAGAAAGAAAGAGTACAGTCCACAAACGACTGATCACGATTGTAATATACGACAAATCGGTTGACAAATGATAAACCGGTTTACTCTTTTATTGACAGCAGAAATATAGAAGGGAGCGCTGACTTCATTCCCAAAAAACCAGATGTCATTTCCTGATCATGCGGGCCAATGCGCTCGTTCCATTGAAGAATGTCTGCACTCTGCACCCGTACGAACCTACACCGTACACTACATCAGAATGGTTTGTCAACAAAACATCATTAATAACGACCTGCATTACAGCCGAACATCCTGTTTTCTTGAAAGGGAACATACCAAAGGGGGTAAAGAAGAATAGTATTTCTCGCGTTAGTTACTTGGCACTTTCCGTCAAGACCATCTACCGTATTGCTAATATCCGTCATGTGGTTGGTCTAATATTCTACGTCGTTGTTTTACTGCAGATTCACCCTGCCGGAACACAATTAATTGTTTGTCAAGTTAAAAGTAATATACACAACCGGTTTTATATAGATATAAACGGCCAAAACTTGAGAAGGATTTTTATCTTTCGCGGTTATTTTCCCTTTTTGTACTTTTTCAGTATCAAGGTGTAGATTTATCCACGGAAATACATATCATCCTTATACAGTAGTGCAAATATCAAGATGAGGCTGCTGTCGCTGGTCTTCCTTGTCGCGTTGGCTCTTGTGGTCCTCATGCCATCTGAAGGTACACTTACCATTACTGTTCCAAATACTCTCATACTTTAGACATTCTTAATGGCTTATCCCAATTACTGCAAAGCATTCATTACGCATAAGATAAACGGTTTGACTAGCATAGTTTGTAACGATTATTCGTACAGGTAGATATCTACAGTACTAGGCTGTCGCAGTCTGCAGATACAAGTTACAGCTTTATTTAATAGTAATCAAAACGTTCATCTGTAATATGTTCAATCAATTTTTCAGGAAAAATCCTTTCATGGCCCTATTTATATATTATAAAGAAATATAATTCTTGACATTTTACGTGCAGCTACTACATTGTAACGGATCAATTATGCCAAAACTATATACAATTATTATCTCATCACGACCAATGTAAGTGAGCTAGACCATTATTTGGCCCCAATAAACTGTTAGACACTCTTAAACTACGGAGTTTGTAGACACCATTACATACACAGTTATGTCCTATTTAACGCGTTTAAATATAACACTTTAATCTTTAGTACTAATTAGTGTATATTAATGATTGCAGGGGTGGATGCTTGGCATCGTCGTCGTCATTGGCGCCGCCGTGGCTGGTATGGCGGTGGCTACCCGTACTACGGCAGTTCCGTGGTGGTTGTGCCCGCCAGCAGTTACTACTACAACACCGGCTACAACACCGGCTACATCATCTAACAAACTCCAGGAGGAATAAATGCCAGGACTTTTACCGTGACATTATGTGGGATCCTAACATGAAGGATCTCTGGCTTTTTCTCCTTCGAAAAACTTGGAAAAAAGTGTTTCTTGACTGTGCTTGTGTTTCTCCTTCGTTAAAGCATATCTATTTAATTTCAATATAGTGTAATGATATTTGCTAGCAATGTATATGAAAATAAACCTGGTTGGTTCAAAGGCATGTCGTTTTTGCTGGTTTAATTTAAGGTTAATAAAAACTATTTAATGGTACCGTGATGAACGTATGCTATATGTTTATGTATAATTTCGATCCGGTATACGTTCGCCGGTGCACGATAAACACCCTTTGACACATGGTAAGGTATTGTAATGCGTCAACCGCCTAAGGATCGGGAAAAACCCCTAACGTTACGGTGTGTATGGACATTGTGTGTACTGTATTGTAATAATGCGTCAACAGACAAGTAACGGCACTAGGCAGCGGACAAGGGGGGGAAAACAGTATAAATAATTTGTTTTTTCGTAAGCCTGATTACATTATCGCGCGGACCGTTTATTATTATTATCAACTTTGGTAAAGACAACGAGGCGACCCGAATTATTGACAAGGCCGTTTCGGACGCAAATTATGAGTTTTGCTTTTGCGAATCGCTATTCTAATACCCAAGCGATTCGGCCAAAATTGGCCTCAATCGATCAAGATAAAGGCCCATTTAGAGTTGGACTCTACAACAAACACAAAACACAAACACTGTTTTACGTGTGACGTCACAGTCCCAAGTTGCTTAACACAAACACATACAACACTAACACACCGACTCTACACACTCCGTGTTTTTGCGTTTTGGGGTTTGTTTTTGCTTTTTGTGTTTGCGTTTTTAGGACTGTTTTAGGAATCAAACTAGTTT
>JBBQAH010000298.1:0-2428 GCA_038316145.1 Burkholderiales bacterium | reverse complement strand
AGTTTAGCAATATTACACTTCCTGCGGGCCAAACTTGACGCGCGTTGTCTCAGTTCCCTGACACCGAAATGTAAATCTCTCAACGTTATTCGCTTTAGAATCAAATAATCCGGTTAAAATCCGCCTAAGCTCACCTGATTGAGGTACACTGCAGATTTGGAGAATCCTGTAACGGCTTCCTGGGTGGACGAGAGTGTAATATACTGGAGCCGTGAGGGCTAGGATCGCCGCCAGAAAGGGATCATACTTGGCTGTTTTCTTCAATAGTTTAGGCCAATGTGGCATGAAAGAAGTGCAGAAGCCAAAAATTCAGAATTTAGCCTGAATGCGCGGTTCCGTCTGCTGTCTTGTCATTTGGAATACTGTAGCAGTTAAATATTTGGTACTGTAAGCATGAAGCTTTCTTATGATGAGAATTCGAGACGACACGCTTTTTCCAAGGACTCTGCGGTAAATAGTTCCATAAGTTCGAAATGTGTAGAACTCCCTGAATTGTTCTTTCGTAGAAATATAAAGATGCTGCTCACTCTGTATTGAACAAAATAAGTTATCAGCAGTTCCATACTGTTGGAGTTTGAGTTTCCGTGCATATGCTCGATTCTTCGAAACCATGGGAGTCAGATAAGCTCATCGTTCCAGAATTATCCCGAAAAACCTTCACGGACCATATTCTTCAGTGTGTACGTGTCCGCATTCCGTTTACCGGTATAATGGACAGTTTTGTATTGGAGCTTGGAGGTGGAGCTTCATAAGTGGTTCAAAGTACCTTTGTACATTACTTGTATATTCTGCGCTTTGTCACTCATTTTTGCACGAAATAAGTGAATAATAAAATTTGTTAACTATAACGAAACATACTGCATTAAGTAACCATTTAAACAGCTTTTCTTATTCATTCGAACATTAATCGGCAGACACAGAAAAACAGCCTTAAATAGTGTACACTGCACACACTTGTACAAAAAAAAAGCAATGTCCAATTGTCCATTGTTAGGCATCCGTGAAGTCAACATATGATCCGAAAAGGTGAGTAAAAGTTTTCGTTTTCAGGGCGGAAACAGTTTGAATGCTCGTTTTCTGCTAGTGGCTGCAGCTTTGCTGGCCCCCGCTCGTCAAGCATACGTACCCATGAAAAACATGTTCATAATGGTGAGTGCGGTAACTGCGGAATTGGGTGGCAATCCTTGTACATACCGGGTGCGTAGTTCATTTTTGAACAAAGTTTCCACTCAAATATCGAAACAGTGAAATAACACAGGGGCAGCGTTTCATTGCATTCTGACTGCCCATTATACGTCAATTTATTTTCCTTGTGCGAGATGTCAGTACAAACAAAGTTGGAGAATACAGGGAAAGTAAGCTCAAACGGCCGTGTTTAAAAAAAGCGCCAGCTAACTTGATCGAGAAAAACGAAAACAGAAACTGGATAACTCATTTTGAAGTTGAACTGTGTGAAGGAGCCGATTGGGGATACATCTGACCAATATCGGTTTGATTTAACCCATTACTAAGAAACTACAGAGGTTTTGATAAATTTGAAAATCACGTCAAAGTCTAAAATCAATCCATCAATCGACAGCAATTAATTGTGCAGATTGACAAATTTGGGACAAATGAAATTTCCCCCATGTTTTCAGCTTGTTCGGAAAAGTGTAATTTACATGATTTGAATGCCTGCTGAAATCTCTACAAAATGGCGTAAGCCGTTTCTTACTTCAACGCGTGTCTGACCCGCGCGATGGTTTTTAAAAATTGTCTGGTATTCATTTGCGCGCGAATGAAATCGGTCGTTATAGGGACATTGAGTTTTTCTTCCCTTCGCTAAATAGTTACGACTTTCTCCCAACTAGCTTTCTAAAAAGCATTACCATCCCTAATGCACGAAAACAATAACTGGATGTTTATCATTTACACGAGGTCCCCTGTGACAAGTCAAACTTTGTCCAAAAAGGAACTACGCAACCGAAATTGTGTTCATAAGAATCATCGATAACACATACAGTTGTGTTTTCAATATTGCAGTAAACGAGTTCAATATGTTACATACAGTATGTTATTATGAGATAATAAGAGTCATCTTTCTTGGCCAAGCACTTGACGTACTGCACTCGTTTTTAGTTATTTTTTCCCTTTAATTATAGTATTTTACTCAGAACATAAAAAGGTGATTCTTAATCGGTCGCTGAGCGGACTTATGGCTTGCATATGCACTGTATGTTTCTTGGATTTCTACCATTTTTTGTCTTTTAGACCAGCCAAGCTTTCTCTGCCGTTACGAAGGATGCGGCTATCGATGCCGACGCAAGAATAACCTACAAATTCATGATCAACGTCATACGGGTAATTATAAGTGAACCACATACGATGGACAACTTCACGTGAATAAACGCAGACAGTACAGGGATTTTGCCTACTGTAAGTATGCACA
>JBBQAH010000203.1:0-4177 GCA_038316145.1 Burkholderiales bacterium | reverse complement strand
CGCTTGAAGGTCTTGATCTTGTCGCCCAGCGCAGCCTGCAGCGCCGCTTCCAGCTTGTCGAGTCTTTGGGTCATGTCAGGCGGTGATCTCAGACGCGCTCAAGCGCGGGCGATGGTGTTTTCACGGCGGATCTTGGCCTGCAGCTGCAGGATGCCGTAGAGCAGCGCCTCGGCCGTGGGCGGGCAGCCCGGCACATACACATCGACAGGCACGATGCGGTCACAGCCCCGCACCACCGAGTAGCTGTAGTGGTAGTAGCCGCCGCCATTGGCACAAGAGCCCATGCTCAAGACCCAGCGCGGCTCGGCCATCTGGTCGTAAACCTTGCGCAGGGCCGGGCCCATCTTGTTGCACAGCGTGCCGGCGACGATCATCAGGTCGCTCTGCCGGGGGCTGGGGCGGAACAACATGCCGAAGCGGTCGATGTCGTAACGCGCTGCGCCGGCGTGCATCATTTCAACTGCACAACAGGCCAGGCCAAAGGTCATCGGCCAGAGCGATCCGGTCTTGGACCAGTTGATCAGCTTGTCCACCGAGGTGGTGACAAAGCCTTCTTTCAGTACGCCTTCAATGCCCATGACCACTTTCCAATGTTTGCTGCTACAGCGGGCCGAGCGCCGGGATTGACCACATCCCCTGGTGGGGATCGGCCGGCGTACCCGCCAGCCGAGCGCCTGACTATTCCCAATCCAGCGCGCCCTTCTTCCACTCGTACACAAAGCCCACAACGAGGATGGTGAGAAAAATCATCATCGCCCAGAAACCTGACGCGCCGATGTCACGCAGGGACACCGCCCACGGAAACAGAAAAGCGATTTCGAGGTCGAACAGGATGAAGAGGATGGCCACCAGGTAGTAGCGCACATCAAACTTCATGCGGGCGTCTTCAAAAGCTTCGAAGCCGCATTCGTAGGGGCTGTTCTTGGCTGCGTCGGGCCGCTGTGGGCCGAGCAGGAAACCCAGCGCCTGGGGTGCAACGCCGACGCCGACACCGACCACGATGAACAAGATGACAGGGAGGTACTGTTGCAGGTCCATGAGGGTTCAGCGGCAGTGGTTGGTTTCATCCGGCCCGTCGAGGCGCAGTGCCTGCGGCCCGGAGGCCACCGTCCTGTGCAAGGCTCTCCCAACCCTGCCGAGAACCCACAAACCCGGTGCCGGATGACCACTGGGCCTGCTCGAAATCCTGGTGCCGTCGGCGAGACTCGAACTCGCACAGCTTTCGCCACTACCCCCTCAAGATAGCGTGTCTACCAATTTCACCACGACGGCGTGGGGCCCGATTGCGGCCTTGAAGCTGCTCGGATTGCGTGAGGTTTTGCTCACCGAACAGCCTTGAATTCTATACCGGAAAAAGCCGAATTCTCCGGGTTTGTGCGGGGGTTGATGCCTCAAAAAGGCAAGCCCAACGGCCCGCTTTCCTGCGCGTCACTTGCCGGGGATGGCACCCGGCACGGATGCCGGTGCAGCGACCACGGCCGGCGCGGCAACAGCAGGCGATGCGCCGCTGACCGCACCCGGAATGGCGCCACCGAGGCTGGCCGGCGCCGCGGGCGTCACCGCACGGTCGAGCACGCTGCCGCCGCTGGACGGTGCGCGCGAGGCCACACTGTTCGACAGGTAAGCCAGCGACAGCGTGCAGACGAAAAACACGCCCGCACAAACCGCCGTGAAGCGCGACAAGAAGTTTGCGCTGCCGGTAGCCCCAAACAGGCTGCCCGAAGCGCCGCTGCCGAACGAGGCGCCCATGTCGGCGCCCTTGCCGTGCTGCACCAGCACCAGGCCGATCATCGTGATGGCGGCCAGCACCTGCAACACCTGTACCAGGTTTGTCCAAATCTGCATGTCAATAAACTCCAAAAAATCAGGATCAGGCAGCAGGCTGGATCAGCCGGCCGCTCGGCAGATGGCGACAAAGTCGGCTGCCTTCAAGGCAGCGCCACCGATCAGGCCGCCATCGATATCGGGTTGTGACAACAGCGAAACCGCGTTGTCGGGCTTCATGCTGCCGCCGTAGAGGATTTTCATCTCGTCAGCATGCGGCGTGGCGGCCTTGAGCTGGGCCCGCAGCAGCGCGTGCACGGCTTGTGCCTGCTCGGGCGTGGCGACCTTGCCGGTGCCGATGGCCCAGACCGGCTCGTAGGCCACCACCATCTCGCCAGCACAGTGGCCCAGCGCGTGGATCACCGCCGACAGTTGGCGCTTGACCACCGCCTCAGTCTCGCCCGCATCGCGTTGGGCCAGCGTCTCGCCCACACAGACAATGGGCGTGACACCCCGCGCCAGTGCAATCTTGGCCTTCTCGGCCACCAGCAGGTCAGTCTCGGCGTGGTACTGCCGGCGCTCGCTGTGGCCAACGATCACATAGCGGCAGCCAAACTCGGCCAGCATGGCCACCGACACCTCACCGGTGTAGGCGCCTTGCTCATGCGCCGAGCAATCCTGCGCGCCCCAGCGGACAGGGCTGCTGGCCAAGGCCACTGCCGTCTCGGACAAATAGGGGAACGGCACGCACACGGCGACATCACAGCCAAAAGGCCCGGCGCCGCTGATGCCGGCCAGCAACTCGGCATTGGCACGGTGGTTGCCGTGCATCTTCCAGTTGCCGGCCACGAGTTTGCGTCGCATGGTGTTTTAAGCTCCTGTCCAGTCGAGAACGATCTTGCCCACGTGCTCGCCAGATTCCATCAGGGCGTGCGCCTGGGCCGCCTGGGCTGCCGGAAACACGCTGTGGATCACCGGCTTGATCTGACCCGCTTCGATCAGCGGCCAGACGGTCGCCCGCAACTTGGCCGCAATCGCCGCCTTGAATGCCAACGGCCGGGGCCGCAGCGTAGAGCCGGTGATCAGCAGGCGGCGGCGCAGCAACTCGCCAGCGTTGAAGCCACTGTTGAGGCCGCCCTGCACCGCGATGATCACGATGCGGCCGTCGTCGGCCAGGCACTGCACTTCACGCGCCACGTAGTCGCCGGCCACCATGTCGAGCACGACGTCGGCGCCCTTGCCACCGGTGGCTGCCTTGACCTCGGCGACAAAATCCTGGGTCTTGTAGTTGATGCCGACATCTGCACCCAGCGCCACGCAGGCCGCGACTTTTTCGTCGCTGCCGGCGGTGACGATGACCACTGCACCGTCCTTGCCAAAGACAGCCTTGGCCAACTGGATCGCCGTGACACCAATGCCGCTGGACCCACCCTGCACCAGCAAGGTTTCGCCCGCCTGCAGGCGGCCCCGGTCAAACACATTCGACCAGACGGTGAAAAAGGTCTCGGGCAGGCTGGCGGCCTCGATGTCGCTCAGGCCCGCCGGTACCGGCAGGCACTGGGCAATGGGCGCCGCGCACAACTCGGCATAACCACCACCGGCCACCAGCGCACAGACCCGGTCGCCGAGCTTGAAGCCTGCGGCATCCAGTTCAGCGGCATCACCGCCGATGATGGTGCCGGCGATCTCCAGCCCGGGCGGGTCCGACGCGCCGGGCGGGGGGGCGTAGGCCCCCTTGCGCTGCAACACGTCTGGCCGGTTGATGCCCGATGCAGTGACGCGCACCAGCAACTCGCCGGCCGCAGGCACCGGGTCGGGACGGGTGGTCTCGACCAGCACCTCGGGGCCGCCAAAGGCCGTCATCGCAATGGCTCGCATCAATAGCTCCTGCTCGGGTGCGTGTGGCGCGGATCAGCCCTGGCTGGTCGGGGTGTCGCTGCCGGGCGTGGCAGGTGTGGCGGCGGGCGCTGCTGCGGCCGGCGCGTCAGCCGCCGGTACACCAGCCGCCGGTACACCAGCCGCCGGCACATCGCTGCGCTCCGGACGGTCGCTGCGCTCACGCCGCGGCGGACGATCATTTCGGTCACCGGTACGCGGGCCACGGTCCGGCCGGTCGCCGTACTCACGGCGCGGTGCACGCTCGAAGCGCTCTTCTTCCATGCCTTCCGGACGCTCGATCAGGGCCTTCATCGACAGCTTGATGCGGCCCTTTTCGTCGGTTTCCATGACCTTGACCTTGACGATCTGGCCTTCTTTCAGGAAGTCGGTGACGTTCTCGACCCGCTGGTGGGCGATCTGGCTGATGTGCAGCAGGCCGTCCTTGCCCGGCAGGATGTTGACCAGCGCGCCGAAGTCGAGGATCTTGGTGATCGCGCCTTCGTAGACCTTGCCGATCTCGGCCTCGGCGGTGATC
>JBBQAH010000278.1:0-1564 GCA_038316145.1 Burkholderiales bacterium | reverse complement strand
GACAGCGGCGTGCACACCGACTTTCGGGCGCACGAGCGCGGCGCTGCCTTTGCCGACGAGGCGCGACGCGCCGGCGCCAGCATCCGGCTGCAACGCGCCGCCAGGGGCGACCCGTTCGACGCCGGCCGGCAGGCCTTGCGCGAGTTGCTGTCTGCGGGTCCGAGTTCAGGCCCTGCTGACAGCGCCACGCCGGGCGACGCCGCCCTGCCCGGTCGGCCCAGCGCCGTGGCCTGCGCCAATGACCACCTGGCCTGCGGCTTGTTGATGCAGGCCCAGGCCCAGGGCCTGCGTGTGCCGCAGGATCTGGCGGTGCTGGGCTTCGGGGATTTTCCGGTCGGCCGGCAGTTGCAGCCGGCTTTGTCCACCGTGCATCCGCTCAGCCAGCAGATCGGCCGGGCCACTGCCCAGGCGCTGCTGGCTGCGCTGCACAGTGGCTTGGCGCCGGCCGGCCAGGCGCTGCCCTGGCAACTGATCGTGCGGGGCAGCACCTTGGCGGTGCCGCCCGGCAAGGGCTGACGCGGCGGCCGCCGCCGATGGCTCAGTCGGCCTGGATCTTGGCCGCCGTGATGATGCGGGCCCAGCGGTCGATCTCGTCCTTCAGGAAGGGCGCAAACTCTTTCGGCCCCCGCGCATCGACCCGAAAGCCCTGGGTTCGCGCCCGCTCGTTGATCTCGGCGCCGGCCATGATCGCCACCACCTCGGCGCCGATCTTGGCCACCATCACGTCGGGCGTGGCCGCGGGTGCCAGGATGGCGGTCCAGTTTTCTACCGCCAGTTGCGGCATGCCCAGCTCGGCGGTGGTGGGCACCTCGGGCACCAGCGGATGGCGTGCGGCACTGGCAATGGCCAGCGCGCGCAGCTTGCCGGACTTCACATGCACGATGCTCTCGGGCATGTTGGAGAAGATCACGTCGAGCTGCCCGCCGATCAGGTCGGTCATGCTGGGCGCGCCGCCCTTGTAGGGGATGTGCTGGATGTCGGCCTTGAGCAGGTCGGCAAACAGCTCCAGTGTCAGGTGGGGCGGCGTGCCGTTGCCCGACGAGCCGGCGTTGAGCTTGCGCGCCTTGGCCTGGGCCACCAGGTCCTTGAAGTCCTTGATCGGGCTGGCGGCCGGCACCACCACCAGCATCGGCGAGCCGGCCAGCAAGGCCACCGGCTTCAGGTCACGCTGCAGGTCGTACGGTGCCTTGCCCTTGAACAGCGTCACGTTGGCGGCGTGCGTCAGCGTGATGGCCAGCAGGTTGTAGCCGTCGCCTGGCGCCTTGGCGGCGGCGTCAGCACCGATCTGGCCGCCGTTGCCGGGCTTGTTGTCGATCACCACCGTGATGCCCCAGCGCTGGCCGAGCTGCTGGCCCACCAACCGGGCCATCACATCGGTCAGCCCCCCTGGCGGAAACGGCACGATGTAGCGCAGCGTGCTGCCGGGTTTGGGGTAGTCGGCCTGGGCCCACGCTTGCTGCACCCCGGCCAGCGCGCCGGTTGCGGCCCATCCCATCCATTGACGTCGTTGCATTCAGATCTCCGTGTCGGTTAACGCCCATGATCGCCCAGCCGCTATGGGCGG
>JBBQAH010000571.1:0-1744 GCA_038316145.1 Burkholderiales bacterium | reverse complement strand
AATTAACCGTCAGTAAAAAAAATATTCATCGGTATGATAACACTTGTAACCTAAAAAAAAACCTTCCATGACCAGAAAATATTTAAAATAAAAAAGTTTGCAGGAATAAGTCGTTACCAAAATGTTTTGTTATGTACATTCTTTAGTGTATAAAACTCTGTGGAAAAGTGGTCACTGGCTTTGATATATTAAGTCCGATTCCGGCTCGGGCTACTACTGGAATGCAGCTGGCACTGTCCGGTGAAGCATATTTCCGTAGACATCGATGGCAACCACCACGACTCTCTTCTCCCCGTCCTTTTCCGGAGCCGAATCCGTTGCAATGGGCAATGTGAAGGTCAGCGGTGCCAGCTGGGTTGCTTCCGGATATTCCCAGTGCTGCAGGACATTGCCGCAAACGTCGCGCAGCTCGATCAGGCGCAATCCTCCCGTCGCTGACAGGGTCGGTCTGAAAAAACACGCCACAATATTGAAGTTACTTATTCATATGATGAGAAAGAAGGTGTGCATGCAAAAAATGTGAGAATCAAACCCGTCAAGCTTTGGAGGCGTCTTGGGATCTTGCGCTTGATGAGGATTGAACCACCTGAAATCCAACCAAATCTCAATTACGAACCAATTTAAAGTCAATCAATCGATCAATCAATCAGTCATTGGATCGAACAAACAATTAATCAATCAACCGATCACTCTAACGGTCGATCAATCAATCACACCATCAATCAATCACTTAATCAGCCAATCAATCAATCTAACAAATACATTAGAAATAACGAGCCAATTAACGAAATCGATTTGTTCATGTGACCGCAATGATCGACCAAATTAACATAACAAAATTTTTGTATTCAATGTACTTGTGGTAGTTGAGAAGAGCCGCGCAGTTCTTGGTCCACTGTGGTCCATTCAGCTGATCCATCGCCGTATTGCCGCCCAGCAAAGTGGGCGGTGCCACCGGCAGCGGCAGTCGATGTGGTCCGCGCTTGTCCTGCATAACACTAATACCCGACGGAGTGTTAATTAAACTCGAGCAGTGCTGTTTCCGCTGTAGAGTACCGCCACGATTGATCCCGTCGCCGGCGGCGGCAGCAGTAGCCGCGATCCCCGTTGAACTCCCGGTATCGTCGGATGCCAAATCGCCGGAGGCGCCGTCAAAGTCCGCGCAGCCCCCCTCGAGTTCCATCAGAAACGATCCCAAATGGCCGATGGAATCGCGACTCGCCGAGCGATGGTGACCGGGATGACGAGGAGCGGCATGACTACTCTCGCCGGCGTTCATCTTCTTCATATCCAGTCGGACAGAGGGCGCTGCAGTCGCCAAATGTAAATTGGACCCGCGGGATGTGGCTATTTTGTTGTCCCGCTTCAGGGTCGTCACATTCGCCATAATTGACTCCTCTTTCGGTGCATTACCATTCCGTTTCCCTTTCCGGCTACTGTTTCGGCCCAGACTTTTCCGGCGGAATGACTTGCGTCGAACTGGCACGCCTGATAGCGATTTCGTCTTCCCCGCCGGTTTCTGCAGAGTCTCTTCCACTTTTCCACCGGTAACCGCTTTATTCTCCTTATTTCGACTGGAAAATGTCGAACGGGTCGGGATGATGTTGAGCACGCTGCTCGTTCGGCCTGACTGCGCCGATTGTCGGTGGCTCGGCAAGTCGGCGGTGGCCTGCTGATTGCTGCTGCTGCTGCGAAGTGGGAAACGGAGCTTGGAGGCGTTCCCATTAGGGGCCGTCCCGGGCTT
>JBBQAH010000425.1:0-4470 GCA_038316145.1 Burkholderiales bacterium | reverse complement strand
ACTTGAATGTTTTCTTGAATGAAATTGTTTTCGTTTTGATATTACGATATGATTTATATTATAATTCGGTCGCGTGTTAACTAATCGACGTGTAATAATACACTAGGGTTACTTTATCTAATGACGTGGGCAAAGAGGGGGGGGGGGTCCGCCGGTTCTCACGTGTCCTGTGTTATAAGGTCCAGAGACAGCTGACGGAAGGGGGAGGAGGGTCCAAAAAAGAGCCGTCTTCAGCTGACGTCATTTGTTTATGTACCCATACTGTATTATTACACGTCGTTTAGTTAACTCGCGCCCGACTTTTGAGATCAGTCAGATCGTAATATCATAACGAAAACACTTGCTGTCGAGAAACCTTTCCAGTTCATTCTCTGTGAGTTATGTGACACCTTCGATTTGGATATTAGGGCCGATGAACTGTACTGACAAATTTTTTATTGTACAAATTTTTTTAGGGAACGTAAGACTTCATGATATGTTTTTTTATTGAGCTAACCCATTTATTTACAACAAATAAATATGGAATTACAAGTATATTAATATGTAAGGTACTCAATTTGACATTTCTTCATCCACACGTTATCGCCATTCTGGCTGATCAAAAACCGATTTTGTCGACATTTTATAATATTTTTTGATGAAATCTTTTGATCTAGTTTTGCAGCTAAATTCTCCGTCTGAAAGCATCTGGTCTGGTAATTAATGATCACGGGCATTTCTCTGAATGATCTCAAAAGTCGGGCGCGAGTTAACTAAACGACCTGTATTATTAGTTCATTACATGCAGTACGAGGGATGGAATCCAATTCCGCCCACCCCCCTTTTGGAACCCAATTCCGCCCTCCCCCCAAACGCGAGTATTATTGTCACAGCTGGCCATTACCCGAAATATGTTGAATATTTCTATGTCGAACAAAGGGAAAAAATTGTCAAAACAGCAAGGCAAGCTATAACACTCAAGATTGGGGGATGGGCGGAATTGGGTTTCATCCCTCGTACTGTATTATAGAAATGTCATGGTAAAACTCATGCCAAAAGTATCGTGTCTGGCGGACTAAATCCCGGGACGTGGCCGGATGTGGAAGCAATGTCATTGGCTGCTTCATACCCGATCGACCCGATCCTATCCGGTTGGTGGTCGGGGCGCCGTTCGGTTTGCAGTATTTTCTCCAACATTTTCAGACTCTCGCCTCGCGCTCGAAACAGCAAGTTTTGCGCTAGTTAACATTTTCGATTCTGTCGGATGACTCAGACGGCTGGCCAGTGGCCAGTTTCAAGTCCTTCCTACGCACTAACATTATTGCTTCTTTAAATGTGATTAAAAGAAACAGAACCAACAACTTTTATAGCCTCGAATGCGTTAATGTCACCAACACTATTACGTCGCAAAATGCGATTAAAGGAAACAAAACCTGCAACTTTTATAGTCTTGAATGCGGTAATATCACCAAGCAGATTCCATTACCATGCATAACAGCTGTACAAGAATTGCATCCTATTTCGGGATATCCCATTTTGGAGTTCTCTCCCAGTGAGCTTACGGGGCACGATCTTCAATAGCACTATAGCAGCGACCATTTATTGATGGTAGCAGAGTGTTTGTTCTCGTATTACATGCATACCGGTACTGCCAATTTCATAAACACTTAATAACAACTGTTGCTACAACAGCCGATTTCCAACTTCCAACCACGAGGAGAAGAGACTACACCCGCGGTGATAGAACTGGATCGATGCGGCGCTTTATGAGCCAATAACAAGCTCAAGACACGAAAACGATATGCAGTACAGAGATCATTATGAGATCGTGTATGGGTCAGAAAAGCAATTTTATAAGTATAAAGCACAAAGTGCAGCATATCTTTTGACACCAGATGCGATGTTAATTCGTAGATTTATTCCAGTCGCTTACAAGCTTATTTAATAAAAGAACTATACTGTTCAGTACTTGTACACTTTTGCGCAGTTCTGCATACCGGTATGTGCTCATATTGTATTTGTATTTATTAACAGAGTAGACAACTTCTAGAAATAGAAGGCGTGGGTATCTAGTCCGCCCTACTTATCGTCCGTAAATGCCAATGTGGTTAACATAGCAGACCTAATTTCGCGGTTAGTAACAGTAGCGTTTTGCGTTTGCGGGTTTACTTGCGATCGACATTTTGTCTTTTTCTCTACAGCTTTTTCTGTGCCAACAAAAAACCACACGAGAAACACTGGGAAACACTGAAAAATTTAGTAGTTCTCGAACTACACCGTAACCCCCGGTGGTACACCGGTGCTACAATTAACTTTCGGCTCTGTACAATGATCGGACTACTGTTACTCGCACTGTCCCTGTTATTTATACCGGCCCAGGCTGTTACCGGACAGGATCCGGTGGTCCAGCCCTGCGCATCAACTGACGCATGTTCAGCCTATTCTGGTAGAACTTCACGGTTCCCCATCGCACCGACTCGGATCTTACTGGATCCGGCAAAGGTACGTCCCCCCTCATGCATTTGTGATATAGACTAGCTGTAGACAAAGCTGAATTATTGTACATCTTTTTGGAGACTATTATATGAGAGAGGTTATAAGGACGTTAAAGGAGCCTTTTAGGTCGCTAGCAAGTGTGTCTATGAGACAATGATATGAACTACGTCATTTTGCGAGTCCGATAAACAACCTAGCTACCCGTGTGACCTATGGCTCTCGGCGCCAGCCATGATCCACATCGCTCCATCGGGGAGTTAGATGGTTCATGTCACATGGGACAACTTCTATCCCTCCCCCTGCCCTTAACCCTACCCATACCATTATCCCTTACAAAACCTGCTACTTCTAACCCAACTCCTGCACTTAACCCCACCCTACCATTATCCCTACAAGGACTGGCACCCAATTCCGGACAGCGTGTTTTGACTCCCAGTTCCGGACATTTTTTATTCCTGCTTCTTCATTTCTGATCTGATTCAGCCCACACTGGCCTTAATCGAACGGGAATAATTACACACAAATTCAAAAACCAAGAAAGGTATAGGTTTCGAAGTCTAAATATCCGAAAACGAGAGAAAGTCCATCTCAAATATCCGCTCCCCGTTTGTTTTTTGTTTTTTGAAACGAACAATTTCATCATTTCCAAGTTGAAACTCGCACTTTGTGGGATTCTGCTATTTCTCCAAATTCTTATCGTTCGATTTATTTCAGTTTGAGTTGAATCAGTTGAGAAGTGAAACATTTATGTTAATGTCCGGAACTGGGAGTCAAAACATGCTGTCCGGAATTGGGTGCCAATCCTTGTACTGCTCCCTACTACACCTACTTCTTCTAACCCTACCCCTGCCCTTAACCGTACCCACGGAACACGAAGTTCCAAGTCGACCGTTCAGCATTTTCCCTTCGTAGCGTCTGAAACACGTGCAAATACCTTCAACACTCCGACCAACCCCTTTCCTTACCCGTTCCCGAACAGGGCCACCCTTACCCTTGTGCCTATCCTTTTTCTTACACCCTACCCTTACCCGTACACCCTATGACCTACCCCTATCTTGCCATATCCTACTGTTATCCTCACCCCTATCCCTTCCCATTACCCTTCCCATTACCCCTGCCACCCCTAGTAGTACCCTATCCTTAAATTTTAGAACATTCAGATAGCCCCTGGAGAGCAGCTTATATATATCAATTGCGCTATGTTGAAAATTTGTGCTTCTGTTTTAGTTAAATGGAACGTGGTATCGTTACTTGACACTGAATAACGGGGAACCCCAGTCGGTGAACGTGATCACGCAATGGTCCGTGGTTGGTCGCGGGTCTTTGCCGATTTCATCTGCCAGTGGAATGAACGTCCCGATATCCAGTTTGTTGATGCAGATCCATGTCTTTGGCCACCCAAGTGCGCCAGACCTATCCTGTATTAGCTATTACGAGGCCGCTATCCTTTCCAATTCCGGCAAATTCAATTCGCTATTTGACTTCAACAATAGTACGTACCGTAAATGAAAGTCTACCATTAGTTAGTTCGTTAAAAAATAAGGCATTATCTTTAACAATCGCGGCTTTGTCGCGAACTTTCTGCACCTTCGGAAAAAGTTAGTACAAAGTGATACACGGTACACAGTATCTGTAGTTCGGCAAATGACTTGAGTACCCGACTACCCGTACATTGTAGTGTTTGACACATTATACTATCTAATGAAAAAGTACTGAAGCACATCATCTTTCCCTATTCAAGCGCTGAAAGGCTGTAAAGTTGAAAACATAATCAATAATGTATCCTCTATTCCGATAAATCAATCTCAACAGTCTGACTTAAGAAAATGAATTTTTGGCTGGGTTTTTTTATAAGCGTAGGAAAAACGTTTCTCGACCACAGCGTAGTCTACACGGACTATGATTCAGTGGAAATACATGGCCTATGCCTCAGCTTTAACTTGACGACTAACTTATGCGACACACCCTTCCTCCTGATTTTCTCACGTCAGAGAC
>JBBQAH010000211.1:0-3891 GCA_038316145.1 Burkholderiales bacterium | reverse complement strand
GCCGACAGCCCTGGCCTGGCGGCCGAGGCCGCGCTGATCACGCTGGCGGGCCGGGCCGGCGTGCCGGTGCCCGAGGTGCTGCAGGTGCTGCAGCCCGCGCACGGCCTGGGCGACGGTTTCATCATGCAGCGCCTGCCCGGCGAGACCCTGGGCCGGCGCATCGCCGCCGCGCATCGGCCTGCGCTGGCCCGGCAGTGCGGCGACGCGCTGGCGCGCATCCACGCCCTGCCGCTGGCCGGCCTGCCGGCGCTGCGCTGCACCCAGCCGCGCGCCGAGGTCGAGCACCTGCGCGCCTGGCACGCCCGCCACGGCACGGTGCGGCCGGTGTTCCAGCTGGCGTTGCGCTGGCTGGCCGACAACGCGCCTGCCGATGTGGCACCGGTGCTGGTGCATGGCGACTTCCGCAACGGCAACCTGATGGTCGATCTGGCGGATGAGGTGGCGCCGCTGCGCGGTGTGCTGGACTGGGAGCTGGCTCACCTGGGCGATGCGATGGCCGACCTGGGCTGGCTGTGTGCCAACCCCTGGCGCTTTGGCCAGTCGCAGCGCCGGGTCGGTGGCTTCGGTCTGGCGGACGGGCTGTTTGCCGGCTACCGCGCCGCCGGCGGGCAGGTGGACGAGGCCCGGGTGCACTGGTGGCAGGTGCTGGGCACGCTGCGCTGGGGCATCATTTGCGAGAGCATGGGCCAGGCCTGGCTGACCGGCGCCGAGCCGGTGATGGAAAAAGCCGCGATCGGCCGCCGCGCGTCCGAGACCGAAATCGACCTGCTGGCGCTGATCGCGCCCCGCGCAGGCCAGCAGCGGGGCGGTGGCGCGGCCACCCATCCCGCCACCGCTACCGGCGCCCCCTGATGCAGGACAGCCCCAACCCCGAGCAACTTTTGGCCGCCGTCGCACGCTATTTGCGCGACGAGGCCGGGCCGGCGCTGGGCCGCAGTGGCCAGGACGCGCTGGCCTACAACGCCCGGGTGGCGGCCAACATGCTCGACATCGTCACCCGCCAGTTGCAACTCGCGCCCACGGCCGACGACGATGAAGGGGCGCGGCTGCGGGCCTTGCTCGCCGACCCTGCCAGCACCGACGACCTGGCCCGCCTCAACCAGCGCCTGGCTGATCGCATCGCGCAAGGCGATCTGGGCACCGGGCAGCCTGCGCTCACCGAGCACCTCTGGCGCACCACGCTGGCCAAACTGGCGGTGGACCAGCCGGGCTACGCCACCTACCGCCAAACGCTGGCAACGGCCGATCCCGACCTTGGCCACTGATGCCTTGGGCGCTGCGCAGCGCCATCGGCCCTCCGAACCCCACCCGCAACCCGACCGGACCTCCTGATGGACACCCCCACCTTTCCCGAGCTCATCCTCAGCCGCGACGGCGCAGTGGCCGTGGTGACGCTGAACAACCCGGCGCGGCTCAACCCGATCAGCAGCGCGCTGCAGGCCAGCCTGCGCCAGGTGCTGGCGCTGATCGCCGCCGACAACACGGTGCGGGCACTGGTGCTGACCGGCGCCGGCCGGGCGTTTTGCTCAGGTGCCGACCTGTCGGCGATGAGCCCTGACGACGGCAGCGGCCGCAGCCTGGGCAACAAGAGCGCCGATGCGATGCACACGATCACCAACCGCATCGTCAGCGACCTGCGAGCGCTGCCGCTGCCGGTTGTCTGCGCGATCAACGGCGTGGCCGCTGGCGGCGGGCTGGGCCTGGCGTTGGCCGGCGACGTGGTGCTGGCCGCACGCTCGGCCTATTTCTACCTGCCGTTCATGGCCAAGCTGGGCATCGTGCCCGATGTCGGCAGCACCTGGTTCTACCAGCGCCTGCTGGGCAGCGGCCGCGCCACCGCGCTGACACTGCTGGGCGACAAGCTGCCGGCTGACAAGGCAGCAGCCTGGGGCCTGGTGTGGGACTGCCTGGACGACGCCGCGCTGATGCCCGAGGCCATGGCCGTCGCCCGGCGCTTGAGCACCCTGCCGGCCCACGCCGCGCTGGAGACCCGCCGTGCCTATGAGGCCGCGGCCGGCAACACGCTGGACCAGCAACTGGCCTACGAGGCCGAGCGCCAGCGTGAATTGATCGACCGGCCCGAGTTCATCGAAGGCGTGCGGGCGTTTCTGGGCAAGCGCGCGCCGGTGTTTCCGGCGCGTTAGCCAGGCCAGCGGGCCAGCGCGCCCGCCCCATCTCAGGCGCTCAGCTGCCGCCCAGCCAGCGCGGCAGCCTTGATGCCGCGTCGGTTTTCAGCGCTGCCTCGTCGTCGGCGGTCATGCGCACGCTGGCCTGGGCGCGCTGTTTGAGCTCGTCCAGCGGCAGCCGGCAGGCGTCGCAGCGGCCGACCTGCGCCGTGCCGTCGTCGCTGACCGAGACGATCTGCTCGCCGCTGCGGTCGAACAGCGCGCTGTTGACCTTGCCGCCGTGCCGGTACAGCGCGGCCCATTCGTGGCCGGTGGCCGCGTCCCAGACCCGGATGCTGTTGTCGGCGCTGGCGGTGACCACGCGTTTGCCGTCGGGGCTGAAATGGGCCGATTGCAGCGCCGCGCTGTGCCCGCCCGACAGCACCACGCAGTTGGGCGTGCGCCGGGCCAGCCGGTCCACGCAGTCCAGCGTCTGGCCGGCCACCAGGCCCTTGAGGGCCCAGACCCGGGCGCTGCGGTCGGCGCTGGCGCTGACCAGCGTGCTGCTGTCCGGGCTGAAGACCACGCTGCGCAGCGCGCCCTGGTGCCCCGTCAGCGTGATCGGCTTGCCCTGCGGGTCGGCGCGGTTCCAGAGCTGGATGGTGTCGCCCAGGGTGGCCAGCCAGCGGCCGTCGGGGCTGAGCGCCACAGCGCTGACGTCGCCCTTGGCCGGAATGCGCAGCAGCGGCCGTCCGGCGGGTGAGTCGGCCTTGCCGGCCAGTGCTGCCACGGGCCAGACGGTGATGTCCGCGGTGCGCACCACCGCCAGTTCGGCCCGGGTGGGGCTGAGCACCGCGTGCCGGCTCTTGGCCAGCCAGTCCGGCGTGATGTCCGCGCCCGAGGCGCGGTCGATCAGCACCGGGTTGTAGACCTGGCCAAGGTCGTAGCCGCGGTCATGGAACAAAAGCCACTTGCCGTCGGCCGACAGGCTGGCCTCCTCTACCCCCCAGTGGGTCACGGCGGCGCCGGCCCGTGCCGCGGCCTTGCCGTCGCCAGCGCTGGCCCGCCTGGCCTGGGCCTGTGGGGCTGGGGTTGCCGCCGGGGATGCCGCGGGGGAGGTGGCCGGGCCGGCCTGGGTAGCGTCGGCAGCCCAGCTCAGCAGGTCACAGGGTGTGTTGCGCTCGGTGGTTTCACTGCAAGCCAGCGTCGACAAGCCATTGGGCAGCAGGGCCTGCGTTGTCAGCCACGGCGTGCCGGCCTTCAACACCTTGGGGGCGTTCAGGCGCCAGCCGCGCAGCGTGCCGTCCAGGCTGGCCGTAACGACGCGCCCGGGTGGCCCGAACAGCGCATGCACTACCGTGTTGTTGTGGCCGCGCAGCACCGCCACCGGCACGGTGCTGCGGCTGGACCAGACCCGGGCGGTGCCGTCCAGGCTGGCCGAGACCAGTTGCTCACCGTCCTTGGACACGCTGGCCTCGATCACCTCGTCGTCGTGGCGCCGTTCGTCGCGCACGGTGACATCGCTCCAGAAGAAGACCCGCTTGTCCGACACCGTCATCAGCCGGTTTTGCTCGTCAACCCGGTCAACGAAGCGGGCGATCGCTACCGGCCGGTCATGCTGCAGCGCGCGGCGCGCGTCGGGGCTGGGGTTCAACTGGCCGCGCTCCAGGTCCAGTGTCCAGACCACGGCGCTGCCGTCGTCGGACGCGGTGGCCAGCAGGCTGGGCTCGGTCGGGCTGAAGCCGATGTCGCGGATGGCGGCCTGGTGGTGCAAGGGGTTCTTGCC
>JBBQAH010000466.1:0-3909 GCA_038316145.1 Burkholderiales bacterium | reverse complement strand
TTTTTTCGGGTTTCCTGCCTTTTATTTTCTCCACGCTTATCCTTAACAGGTCCGCTCAATTGAGACTGATGGCCTTGTCTGGGGAACTTGTAAGTTTGATATGGTTTTTTATTTAAGTTTTTTTTTGTTGCAAATTGCAATACGTTTCATTTCTGACATATAATTTTTTTACAGCTAAATTTGTCGAAGTAGCTTTCGGTATCAAGAAACTACAGATAACTTGTGTGGTGGAGGACGACAAGGTTGGAACTGATTACTTGGAGGAAAGCATTACCGGTATGAAAATAGCTGCCACAAAAGAAATCAAATTTTAATTCATTTTTTTTGCTATTTCGTTTAAATATTGATTTCTTCTTGTTCGTGTGTAGGCTTTGAGGATCTGGTTCAGAGCATGGATATTGTAGCCTTCAATAAAATCTGAGCGGGTTTCCTATGCAGCACATGTTTTTTTTCTTCGATTCGGTTATCCCCGATAATTTGAACGGAACGGATGTTTTTACTGGTGTTATCTCCTCCCGTTTACCCCCTGATCCCATGTGTTTTCGTTCAGAAAAATGAGTTTCCTTGCGTTTTGGTATGAATATCAATGAAAACAACGGAAATTATTTTCATGTTTACATTTCATTGCTGACAAGTCACCATACACTACTTGTAAATTTTGAATTTGACCAGCTTGCGTGCCATACATTGATGGTGGGCCGATTGGCTAAACGATAGGATGGTGAGCCGTTAGACGCGAACTGCGGACGATCAAAGTATCAATCAAGCGATCGAGCACCAGCTGCTCTGGTTGAACGTTTTAGCACACTCTCGCTGCGGAATTTTATTTTTCAGTTTTCCTGCTATTAACAATGGCGATGCCAAGTGATTTTTCCCTGCTATCCCTCGGTTTATTGTTTACCCTAATAACGGAAATCTTAGCGGAGGGAGCCACGATTACAGTATTAGTTCCAGCCGGGAGGATAGAGTGCTTTTATCACAGCGGTAAGCGGAATTTTTTCGGTGACGTGTAAACTGAGGTCGTTATTGTCATTGCGTTTCGCTTAGATTTATCTTCGCGTCCTTTTGCTTCTTTCGTGATGGAAACTGTAGTTTTGATTTTTCCGTACAGCGGAGCATGGCAAGCCATTTGAAGTGGAATATCAGGTAACGGTCTAAGAAGTTTTAAAATGAATTACTGACATGTTTCATTGATTGGTTGATTTATTTATCGATTGATTGATCGATTGATTGATCGATTGATTGATCGATTGATTGATCGATTGATTGACTTTAATATTTTCGTCAAAACGGGAATATTCATCATTTTTTCCGGAACTGCATTGTATGAACCAGCGATCCGAAGTGAATTTCTCTGCATGACGGAACAATCTTGTAATGTGACTGTATAGCTGTATTTACGGAATCCGTCACGCAACGATCAGCTCATCAATCAATCAACTAACTAATCAATATCTTGAAATTTCAAGAGTTTACTCTTATTTTTCCAGGTGATCAGTGGCGGGGATCTGGATATTAACCTGGCGATTCGTGACCCGTTTGGTGGAATAGTCATTAACGACCAGAGGAAGAGCGACAGTCTCCATCGGATGGACGGTAAAACGCCGGGAGAATATCAAATGTGTTTCGACAATTCCTTCTCCACCTTCCAGAATAAGCTGGTCTTTTTCGAGATTTTCGAGGACATTCAGGAGACACACGCCAACGAGTTCCGTGATCTTGGCCAGGGTGGGATGAAAGTGGACACGTTAGGCGTGAAAATGGAAGATTTAGGCCAGTCCTTGGGAAGAGTTCACTTGAATTTGGAAAAGTGCATCAAATCACTGACGGTGAAGAAGCATTTTGAGGCGGTGGATCGAATTATCGGCGAGAATAACTTTGAGAAGGTTAATTTCTACTCCGCCCTCCAGACGGTCGTGATGGTTCTTGTTGGAATTGTGCAGGTTTGTAAATTTTCATTTCTTCTTCAATCATTGATTGATTGATTGAACTTCTGAACAATCTGTTGATTCATTGATTGAAAGGACATTTGATCAATCTGTTGCTTGATTCATTGATTGATTAAGTGATTCCGTGATTTTTCGGTAGTTTGATAGATTATTTTTTCAGTTTTTTTAATACGATTCTCATTGTGATATTGTTTATTGTAAACTCATCGGTGTTTCTGCTTTCTTTTGCAGGTTGTAATGGTCCGGAGTTTGTTTGAAGAGCGCAGTAAGATCGGCAAGGCACTGCGCGGAAGCGCTTCACGCTCTTATACTTGATCTTTTTTTACCCACGTTTTTTTTCAAATTTCGTCTCTAAAATTAACCTTTTTTGTTCAAGTGCAATATTGCTGCTGATTTGGCTTTTTTTCATATCGAAATACGTGAAAGAACGTACAGAGTTGTCACTTTTCAGCATTTAGTCAATCAAGCAATCGATCAATCTATCTTTGTACAATTTGACGGCGCCACCTGTTTTGAATTATTCCGCAATTAATCAAGCAATCAATCGACAGATCACGCAACCAATCAGTGAGCCGTTGAGCCAATCAATCAATCAAGGAGGGCGAATAAGCAATCGTTAGGTGCATCAATTTTATTTATTTCTGGAATTACGTGAGCTTCGACGGTTAATAAAAATGAGAAAATAAATAAATAATATTACAACAAGGTCGATGAGAATCATCTACACGCACAGCTCTGGGCCACCATGTCGTCGTACTGCTTGAGAATGACGTTTTGCTCATTGTCAAAGTAGAGGAGTGAGATGCTGTAGAGCTTCTCGGGCACGCAACAGGCCGCACCCACGTTCTTGTGCAGCTTCAAATGGTTGATTATGCTGATAACCGTGGCATGGTTGGATGGCTTGGACTCTTGCCCAATGGGGAAGTGGCAGTCACCGCGACAATGGAAGGCCTGGCGGGAATGGGTAAAAAGAGACGATTAGCTTCTACATAAGTCGTCAATTGATTGGTTGATTGTGTGGCAAGCATTGTGGTTGATTGGTCAGATTAATTAATTGAACGATGAAGCAAGGGATATATTGATTGATTGATTAGTTGATCAATTGATCGATTTGTTAATTGTATTACTGTAATGATTTTGTTTATGTGGAAAAAACTACTAGTACACTTTTAGCGAAAAGATCTAAAGATCCATTTATAAAGGGAATTTATATACTATCAGATAGATCAACGTTCCGGTAATCGTATAACATAATCACTTCTTTAACAGCCTCAAATAAATACATATTAATTATTATTAAATAATTAATGTGTAAGTTTGGTCTATGCTGAAATTATAATTAATCATTTACAATTAAATAAGGTATCTGTATCAGTCGTGGAAAAAAATAGATTTGAAGGGCAAATTCATTCAACATTTATAACATGATAAATATGTATGTGAACATGTTATGTTGAACATATTTGAATTAAGTAATGTAATATTAGACACAATTTACTGATATATTTATACTTCATGTATTTATGTATTTAATTGACAGTATACTTCAGTTATTTTTATAATATTTTGATATGATAATTCACGGATTACAAAGGTTTATTATAGACGGTATAGTGAATCAATAAATAACCTTTACATTTTGAATCTTGATATTGTTAGTTATTGATAGTGTGCGTATGTAATATAATGCATTAAAAATTAATCAAACATAATTTGAGTATCCCATGAATTGAATACAAATAAAAGTGTTAGCATCAGACTTGCCCCATTAGGATGGGATGGGCCAATGGGCCCATTTTCCATCCCATTCCCGTTTTTTGATGGAATGGCCAATGGACGGGACAGGATAGGAATGGATGGAAATGGGTGGGATTATTTTGAAATGGGTGGAATGGGAAATCGTTCAAAATTAGCGAAATTTTGCTTAATTTTAGTAGTTTTTTCAAAAAATCGCTTAATC
>JBBQAH010000290.1:0-2366 GCA_038316145.1 Burkholderiales bacterium | reverse complement strand
AAATCATGTTGCATGCATGCGAGATCGGGTAACCGAGAGGACTTATAATCAGTATCCACTCAAAATCTCACGAATGATGAAAATTTCCGCAAACAGTGATACAAATTTTCTGCCTGTTTTGCACCGTTGTTTTCAAGTTTGCTTATCCAATTGTTAAAATTAGTATGTCTATTTTTGCATAGTTTATCAGTCGTCGGTGCCATCACGAGAAATAACGTATCTGTATTCATTATTCGATAGTTTATTCAACGACACAAAAGTGTATATGGCTGATGTGCTTCAGCGAAATGTTCAATTTAAACGTTACTGCCACAAAAAATGAGACCGCGTTTTGCCTTGCTGGTCCCAACTGGTCCTTCAGCCTGATATTGTACGTGGTCATAATTGCCTGTGCTTTGCTCACTATCGGCTCGTTTATGCTGGCATTTGTGCTTCAGCGTCATATTCACACTCTATTGAATACATACGTGATGAATCTCACGGTGGCGAATTTCGTTTACGCAGTCCTGCAATGTCCTCCCGACATCGTCAATCACCTCTAAAACGGTATGATGCACAAGAATTACAATTCCCACACTTCGACCTGATTTAAAGCATCTGAATAGCTTGCAATCTTCCATGAATAATAAATAGTTGACGACCGAAAGAAAAGAATTTTAGACCAGCTTGGAGGTCCTTAAAGAACCCCAACTCGGTACATCAGACACTGTATTTTCAGACATTCGGTTTTTCGTCTGATCAGGATTCGAGTGCCGTTGGTTTAGAAAGACGCTTATTTAAGGTTAATGAACCGAATAATAATAGTTCGAGTAATGCTTCTAAACCACAGGTTGGCGATATTTTAACTTTTCTGACCTTTCCTGCATGATCAATCGAAACTCAAAAGTTTAGTTTTAAAAAAAATTTGCTTGCTGTGTGGAATTTTAGAGTCATTTTTGAACCACTTCAGCAAAACCTCTTATACAGTAGGTTAATGACAATGGCAGTATCTGTCTACAGTGTACTGTTCTGCGAGAAAGACGCCCTGACTCGGTACATCTGATGCATGGTGGACCGATTCAGGCACATGACACCGTGTATGAGACGAACGAGTAGAATATCACAGTCTGCGTCATTGACTGGTGGGAGGTTTTACTGTACCATCAAAAACGAACGCTTCAACAGGTCAAGCTGAAACGAATTTAAAGATTCCTAGAGAATAGAGTACAAATAGTGGGAATCTTTTCTTATGTTTGCTTGAGGGAGATTAGTTGATAAAAAACCGAAAACTATTCCCGCGTGTTCGCAGGTTGGTTCATCGGATCGGGATACTGTACCGTGCTGATTTTCGGGGTATACGTCTTGAACGCGGGTATCCGCAACTGTCACGTACTTATCATCATCAACCGGATTTGGGCGGTGTTTTTGGCCGCTTTCCTACCAGCGACTGCACAGCCTACGGGTAGCCTGGTTGATGTGCTTGGCAGGCTGGCTGGCGGTGCAGCTGTTTATTCTGCCCTGCTTCATCCTGGACTTGCTCTATTACCGTGCCCTGTTGGGCATTAATGCATATGCCCTTAATGTGGTGGCGCAGTGGGAGTGGGCAGCCATTACCCAATCTACAGTCTATAATATGGGCTTATTTGTCATGTAGACTGCTTTACGGTCATCTGGTACAAGCGTCGTCATCAACGGCAAAGGATCGCTCCAGGTCTGGTGTGTTGCCAATAGGAGCACATCAGCTGGTTGAGACAACATCCGAAATTCCCGGAATTGTGGTATGTCTGCGTCTTCGTTACTCGAAAACTATGACCGTGTAGAATTGTATGTACGAGGAAACAAGAGGAATTATTGACGAAACAATTTTGGCATTGACTTTTTGGCACTTTAATTGTGCTTATCGAAAAGTTTTTTTTATTTCCTAACCTACCGTATTTGGCCCAAATTGGTTTGAATGCAATAATGTAAATTTCTACAGCTAATTCTTTTCTTAAAGCTGAAACATCTAAACCGGTGAAACAATATTAAATCTTAAGGATCTTTGAATTGGTTGATGAGTGGGATTACTGGACGTTTTTGACTTCCAACAAAAAACTTTCACCAAATTAATGGGCTAGATCCTAAACCCGTTATAAATTTCCAGTGCATCTGTTAATATACGCACTAAAATTTAAATTAGATTCAACAAAAAATACTAGATTGCAAAATTTATAGAATATCATAATTAAAAATACTGCCATGAATACCATCTTTAAAAAGTTAGATCCATGCAAGAATTATGTATCTGTATTTATAGAACATATTAGTTCAATTACGTTTAGCGTCAGTTAATTTGTTTGTGGTTATGGAAGGTACTTAATTTCTTATCCTCATGAACCTTCTATATA
>JBBQAH010000315.1:0-2552 GCA_038316145.1 Burkholderiales bacterium | reverse complement strand
AGTTTCAAATCTAAATTTACAAAAACAAAGAAGGGTCTGAAAAATACGTACACCGGGATGCCTTCCGTTTTTTTATTTTTTAAAATTCTGATTTTATTCTTCTCTCTATTTTAACTGCTGGGTTATTTAAAGGAATTTAAGCCCAATTTAATGATACCAAAGATAGAATAGTTTGGAAAAAAAGTTTGCTTGTGGCCCGACTTTCATTCCTTTTTGTCGGGTGGCCCGACTTAAATTTTTACCCTCGTATGCGAAATTTCATTTACTATTCATATTATAAATGTTTTGAATATATATTTAATAAATAATAAAAGTAATATTATTAGGAGAAAAAAATTAAACCGTAAAAGTTAATAAAACACGTAATTAAAACAAACGGATGAATGGAAAAAATTGTTGAAAAAAAGGTGATTTTCACCTATCACATCTGCCACAATCTGCTCCTGGCAAGGCAGGGCATGCAATGCGGCCCTAATAACCCCGCACCCTTTATTTTCTAGGCAAGCTATTGTCATATGATCCCTTTCCTTGTCCTTCTGAGTTTCCACAATTTCCAGCACGCTCATTAATATTTTGTCCCTTGGCGCGCACATTGGACCCATAATTCACTCATCTCTATTCTCTATGGCAGCAGTGTCTGTGTAATGCATTAATTAATTCTCCAGCCAGCAACACCGCAAACGGCGAATCTGACCGTACGAGGGTAAAAATGAAAGCCGGGACACCGTCAAAAAAGTAATGAAAGTCGGGACACAAGCAAACTTTTTTCCCAAACAATTCTGTCTTTGGTATCATTTAATCGGGCTTAAATTCCTTTAAAAAGACCAGCTGCTAAAATCGAGCGAATAATAAAATCTGAATTTAGAATAATAAAAAACGGAAGGCATTCAGCTTTACTTTTTTTTCAGACCGTTTTTTGTTTTTCTAAATTCAGATTTGAAAGTTGGCTCGGTTTTGATTATCGGAGTTTTTAAAGGAATTTAAGCCCGATTAAATGATATCAAAGACAGAATTGTTTGGAAAAAAAGTTTGCTCGTGTCCCGACTTTCATACTTTTTGACGGTGTTCCGGCTTTTATTTTTACCCTCGTATTATAAAAATGACTCCGGTACAAGGCTTGGCGCCTGGAATGGCCCTCCCTGTATCTTTCGAACTGTGGCAGCTACGACAAATCTGAATAGGTCATTCGATGCCCACACATCGATTTACCTAGTGGGATGATGATAAAAATTGAAAAATTTTCAAAAATGAATTTTTAGTTGAAAATGCAAAAATCTCAATGTTAATTTTATTTTGCGAATAAAAAGTTCATTTTTGAAAATTTTCAATTTTTAATATTCATCGCACTAGGTAAATCGATGCGTGGGCATCGAATGAGCTATTCAGATTTGCCGTAGCTGCCACAGTTTGAAAGATACAGGGAGGGCCATCCCAGGGCACATTTTCTGGGGGAGGGCCATCCCAGGCGCCAAGCCTCGTACGCTTTTAATGTTTTAATGGCCCTATCATTTTTCCTTCTTTCTTCCCGAATATATTGCTATTAATGCAAGTGGCCAAAATGAGCAGCCATAACCGCCAGCCACATTATACTACTATCCGTAGTCATCTTAATAGCCACCACCCACCAAAAGTGCCGATTGAGAGGGACAAGAGCGGCAGGGAATTTGAGGAGAAACTGCCGAAAAAATAATAATGTGGAATTTTGGGCAACATTAATTTCCTAGTTATGACCTGAAAAGGCAATTTCTGTCTGCGCAGAAAACCCGTGTAATATTTAATGATAAAACCTTTTTCCTTATCGCATTATCCCTTCCCTTCACTTCGCCCCCCGCGGAGTTTTCCCCGAAACCCATTTATCCGGCGACGAAAACTTTGCCCTTTTCTGCGAAAAACTGCAAATTATTTCATTTTCAAATATTAATAGATAAATAAAAAAAGGGGATAAGACGTATAATAGTTTAAATGAATTGAATTTACATTTTTTCAGAAAATTTGAGTTTGATATATTAAATAAAAACGTGCAGAAATCCGGTATGAAATTTGCTTCCAAGAAAACGGGTACTTTTCTTTCCGAGAGTGCTATAATAAATGGGACCTGAAATTGCGTGCAATAAAATTAGTCCAGGAATTCTCCTTTCTTCAGGCTCTGAACTGAAGGGCCGAAACAGGACACACAATTCAAATACGTGCGCCATAAAAGAAGAAGAGGGGTATTAAATCGGAATTATAAAGAGCAGAAAAGAGGGGGAGAAATAACGGAAGAATAGAAAAAGAGAGCGCCACGAGGTAAAAAGGAAAGAAAAGCCGGCTAAAAGAGGGAGAGAGAAGACAGGCTAAGAAGCGCCGTCCAGAGTCCAGATTACATAAAAAGTGGCAAAGCCGTGCTAAGGAAACTATAAAAGAAAAAGAGCGCCAGCGAAGAGAGAGAAAGCAATTATTTACTTTAAGCAAACAAACGATCGTCATCCATCCCTTTCCTCTTTTCTTTCCGCCGCTGTGCCGGCCTTCCTCTCCTCTCCTCACTTCATGAGGGCATTAACGACGGCCTTGGT
>JBBQAH010000134.1:0-8716 GCA_038316145.1 Burkholderiales bacterium | reverse complement strand
GCCGTCTTCCAGCGCCACGGTTTTGGCGCGGCGGCGGTGATCGGCCAGATCGGCGAGGCCATGTCGGCACAGGCGGCGGGTGCGGCACGCTTGGTGGTGCGCTGACACCCCAGCTGGCGCAGCGCCAACCGGGCGCGGTTCGGGCCGCCGGGCCCCGTCAACCCCTTCATTAGTCCGATCCGACGATGGCCGGCGCGTCGGCGGCTGGCTAGCATCGAGGCCCCATCCTGACTGGAGCCTCGCATGTCCGACCTGTCCCCCCCGGCCGTCCTGGTCGAACTGCTGCCCGACCACATCGCCCTGGTCACGCTGAACCGGCCGGCCGCGCGCAATGCCGTCAATGGCGAGGTAGCTGCCGGCTTGCAGGCCGCCATCGACCAGACCGAAGCCGACGCCAACATCTGGGTCGTGATCCTGACCGGCGTGGGCAGCGAGGCGTTTTGTGCTGGCGCTGACCTGAAAGCCGTGTCGAGCGGCCGGGGCGCCGATCTGCGCACCGAGCGCAGTGGCTTTGCCGGTTTTGTGCACGCCACCCGAACCAAGCCCTGGATCGCCGCCGTCAACGGCCCGGCGCTGGCCGGCGGCTGCGAGATCGTGCTGGCCTGCGACCTGGTGGTCGCAGTGCCGGGTGCACGCTTCGGTCTGCCCGAAGTCAAGCGCGGGCTGGTGGCGTCGGCCGGCGGCTTGTACCGGCTGCCGCGTGCCCTGCCGCCGGCAATCGCCCGCGAGATGATCCTGACCGGCGAGCCGATCAGCGCCGAGCGGGCCCACCAGCTCGGCATGGTCAACCAGCTGGCGGCGGCCGACCAGTTGCTGGCAGCAGCCAAGGCACTGGCCGCGCGCATCACCGTCAACGCGCCGGTGGCGGTGCGGGCCAGCCTGGGCGTGACACGCCAGGCGCTGGATTTGTCCGATGCCGAATTGCAGGCTTTGTCCGCCGTGGCCCAGCAGCAGGTAATGGTCAGCGAGGACTTTCAGGAAGGCCCACGCGCCTTCATCGAAAAGCGCGTACCTCGCTGGACTGGCCGATAAAGCTGATCATGTCCCTGGCACTGCCGGACGACCGCTGCCCCGTACTGGTGGGCTGCGGCCAGGTCACCCAGCGCGAGCCCGACCCACGCGCCGCGCTGGCGCCGCTGGACCTGATGGCGTTGGCCGCGCAGCGCGCCGCAGGCGACAGCGGTGCCGGCGCGCAGCTGCTGCAGTCCCTCGACAGCATCGCGGTGATACGGCTGTTTGCCGACACCAGCCCGCGTTTTGCCTGCCCGTTTGGCCGCTACGCCAACCCGCCGCTGTCGCTGGCGCGGCGCATCGGCGCCAGCCAGGCCCGGCAGCTGGTCTACACCCAGCCCGGCGGCAACATGCCGCAGTGGTGCATCAACCGTCTGGCCGAGGCGGTGACCCGTGGCGAGATCGGCACTGCGCTGGTGGTGGGCGCCGAGGCGCTGGCCACCCAAAAAGCCGCGCAACGCGCCGCGCTGCCGCTGGTCTGGGACGAAGACCCGGGCGGCGCGGCCGAATCCTGGGGCGTGGCGCGGCGCGGCTGGTCCGAGGTGGAGGACCGGCACGGCGCCCGCGCCGCGATCACGATGTACCCGATGTTCGAAAACGCGATCCGCGGCGCGCTGGGCCGCAGCATCGCCGAGCACCAGGCGGCGATGGGCGCGCTGCTGGCGCGTTTTGCCGCAGTCGCCGCCACCCACCCGCTGGCCGACCGGCGCGCCGGCTACAGCGCGGCGCAGATCGCCCAGCCGGCCGCAGAAAATCCGTTGATTGCCTTCCCGTACACCCGGCTGATGAGCGCCAACGCCTACATCGACCAGGGCGCGGCGCTGATCCTGACCAGCGTGGCACGCGCCCGGCAGCTGGGCATCGCGCGCGACAAGTGGGTGTTCTTGCACGGCTGCGCTGATGCCCACGACCACTGGTTTGTGAGCGACCGGCGCGACTACCACTCGTCACCGGCGATGGCCGCGGTGTTCCGCCAAACGTTCACGATGGCCGGCCGCACGCTGGACGACATCGCGCTGTTCGACATCTACAGCTGTTTTGCCTCGGCGGTGGAAGTAGCGTGCCAGGCGCTGGGCCTGTCCACCGAAGACGCCCGCGGGCTGACGGTGACCGGCGGCCTGCCCTACTTTGGCGGGCCGGGCAACAACTACGTCACCCACAGCATCGCCGAGATGATGACCCGGCTGCGTGCTGCGCCCGGTCAGTACGGCCTGGTCACTGCCAACGGCAACTACCTGACCAAACACTCGGCCGGCATCTACTCGACCGAACGGCCGACCCGAGTCTTCAAGCCGCAAGACCCGGCCGTGCTGCAGGCCGAACTGGACCGGGTGCCGCATCCGCAGTTTTTGCCGATGGCCGCTGGCGAGGCGGCCATCGAGACCTACACCGTGACCCACGACCGGCAAGGCCCGAACGGCGCGGTGGTGATCGGCCGGCTGGACGACGGCAGCCGCTTCATCGCCAACACCGCGCCAGATGCCGGGCTGTGGGCACAGATGCAGGGCCAGGATTTCTTGGGCCGGCGTGGCCGGGTGCAACACGACGGGCAGCGCAACCGCTTCGATCCGGCTTGAGCTTGAGCTTGGCGTCGCGCCGTTGAGGATCAGCCGATCACCTGATCGGCCGGCACAAACGGCAGGCCGTGCTGGGCCGCCACGGCGGCGTAGGTGACCTGGCCCAACGCCACGTTGAGCCCGGCACGCAGGTGCGGGTCGGCGCGCATGGCGTCGCGCCAGCCCAACCTGGCCAGCGCCAGCGCGTGGCCGATGGTGGCGTTGTTCAGTGCAAACGTCGAGGTGCGGGGCACCGCGCCGGGCATGTTGGCGACGCAGTAGTGCACCACGCCGTCCACCAGGTAGGTCGGGTCGGCATGGGTGGTGGCGTGCGAGGTCTCGAAGCAGCCGCCCTGGTCGATCGCCACGTCCACCACCACGGCGCCGGGCTTCATGCGCGCGACCATGGCCCGGCTCACCAGCTTGGGCGCCGATGCCCCCGGGATCAGCACGCCGCCGATCACCAGGTCGGCGCCCAGCACGGCGTCCTCCACCGCGTGGGCGGTGGAGAACACGGTGGTGATGCGGTTGCCCAGCACCAGATCGAGCTGGCGCAGGCGGTCGATGTTGCGGTCGATCACCGTCACCTGCGCACCCAGGCCCACCGCCATCTGCAGCGCGTTGGTGCCCACCACACCGGCGCCCAGGACCACCACCCGCGCCGGCGCCACGCCGGGCACACCGCCCAGCAACATGCCCAGGCCGCCCTTGCTTTTTTCCAGATGGGTGGCCCCGGCCTGCACCGCCATGCGGCCGGCCACCTCGCTCATCGGCGCCAGCAGCGGCAAACCGCCCGATGCGCCGGTCACCGTCTCATAGGCAATGCAGACCGCCCCGCTGGCCACCAGCCCGGCGGTCTGTGCGGCGTCGGGCGCCAGGTGCAGGTAGGTGTAGAGCATTTGCCCCTGGCGCAGCCGCCTGATCTCTTCGGGCTGCGGCTCCTTGACCTTGATGACGAGGTCGCCGCACGCAAAGACCTGGTCGGCGTCAGCGGCAATGTGGGCGCCGGCTGCGGTGTACTGGTCGTCGCCCAGACCGATGCCGGCACCCGCACCGGTCTGCACCCAGACCTCATGGCCCTGCAACACCAACTCTTGCACCGACGCGGGCGTCAGGCCTACCCGGTATTCGTGGTTCTTGATCTCCTTGGGCACGGCGATGCGCATCTGGGTCTCCCGGGTTGCTGATGGCTGCCATCTTGGACCGGCCAGCCCGGCGCAGGTTGCTGCATTGGCAGAAGTGCGCCGGCATAAGCGGCGCTGATGGGGCTGTGGCCGCGAACGGTTTGTGTCCGGTACGGGCCAGACGGCGGACGGCGCTTGGATCGGCGACCTGGCCAAGCACACCTGCCGCAACGGCGGCATCTGGCAAGGTATTGCCAACACCAGAATCACCGTTTCAACAGCGTTTGCAGTCGGCCGCACCACTGACGCGCGTGCGCCAGTCTTGCGGCACCTCGCGCAAACAGGGCTGGTCAGACATCCGGATCACCGGAAGTTCGCCGCCGTCGAAACAGTCTGCCTTCACCGCATCAATGCCCCGACTGGAACGCCCAAAGTTTGTGCCAGCTTCTTGAGCGTGGCGCCGGTGCCCGTGCGCTTGCCGCCCTCGATCTGGCTCAGGTAGGGCTTGCTCAAGCCCGCAGCGTCGGCAAGGGCCTGCAGTGTCATGCCCTTGTGCTCGCGCCACGCCCGCAGCGCGGTGGCGCCATCGGCCATCGCATAGGCAACGGCGGCCGGATAGCGCACGCCATCGTCGACACGGTCGAAGCGCTCCAAGTCGGCGATGTCCTCGGCGTCTTCAGCCGCTTCGCGCATGCGCTCCCACAGATCGGCCGGAACCACGTAGAACGCGGGCTTGCCGTCCTTCTCGATCACTTGCACCTTGCTCATTCGTACACCTGCCCTCTCGCGCCGATCTTGATGACCAGCAACACCACTCGGTCGTCGAGCACACGGTAGATCAGCCGCCAGTCGTGCACGCGCAGCCGGAACTCGGGCCGTCCCTGCAGGCGCGACACGTTGTTGTGCACGCCGTGTGGGTCGGCTGCCACCGCCTCGATCTTGCTGCGCAGCAAGGCCTGCAGATCGCGCGGCATCCGGGCCAGCACCTTCTGTGCGTCACGGCTGAACTCAATCGAGTGCATGAATGCATGTTAGCTTTTTGCTAACCGACTAGCAACCGGCCGCGGCTTGTGGGCGGATCGCGGTCGCGATCGGGGTCAGGGCTCAAATTTCTCAGAGAAACTGAACGCCTGACCCCTATCTCTGCGTCTGGCGATAGTTGTGATCCAGCCCTTGGCCTCGCGCTTGACGAAGGTCGTCAGCCTCGATGCGCGTCCAGCAGAATCGAACGCGCTAGAACCTATTCGGCATCGTGGCTGTGCGTGGGTAGACCTGAAGAAATTCACAAGCGGCCAACCGCCCAACAACGTGCAACCGAGTCGCGGATTCGCATCAGCCTACTTGTCGGCGCCGCGCCACCCGACCCGTGCGCCGCCCCCGGTTCAGCGTCCCCTACCCTCACAAACCCGTCAACGACACCCGCAGATAGCCCCGGAACCGCACCCGCCCGCCACGCTGCACCGGCCCTGCCAGCGCATACCCCGGGAAGCGCTGCAAGAAGCGCCCTATCGCCACCCGGCCCTCCAGCCGCGCCAGGCTCATGCCCACGCACTGGTGCGCGCCAAAGCCGAAGGCCAGGTGGCGATTCGGGCTGCGGCTGATGTCCAGCCGATCCGGGTCGGCCACCACCGCCGGGTCGCGGTTGGCCGCGCCGATGCACAGCGTAAAACGGGTGCCGGCCGGCCAGGGCACACCGCCGACTACCGCGTCGGCGGTGGACAGGCGGTTGCCGAGTTGGTTGGAGCTCTCGAAGCGCAAGAACTCCTCCACCGCGCTGCCGATCAGCTCGGGTTGGGCCAGCAACTTCTGCCGCTGATCGGGCCATTGCAGCAGCGACACCAGGCCGTTGCCGATCAGGTTGGTGGTGGTCTCGTGGCCGGCGTTGAGGAGGAAGATGCAGTTTTGCAGCAGCTCGGCCTCTGTCAGGCGTTGATCGCGATCACCCCCGCCTTCGCCCTGGATCAACCGGGTCAGCACGTCCTGCGCCGGGTCGCCCGGCTGGGCGCGGCGCTGCGCCACCAGGCCGCGCAAATAGGCCACAAACCCGGTCACCGCCTGGTTGCCACGCGCCAGCTGCGCGGCGTCGAGTTGCGGCTCGAGTGCACCCAGGATCGCCAAAGACCAGTCGCGCAGCGGGCCGCGCTCACCGGTGGGCACACCCAGCAGGTTACCAATCACCTCGATCGGGATGGCCGAGGCAAAGTCCTCGATCAGGTCTACCGGCTCGCCCCGGGCGGCCTTCTCCGCAATGCCGTCCAGCAGGTGATCGACCCAGCGGGTGAGGCTGGGCTCGACCGCGTCGGTGGCGCGCACGGTCAGCGCACCGGCGATCAGGCGGCGCACCCGGGTGTGCAGCGGCGGGTCGTTGAACACCAGGCTGGTGGTGTGGTGCTCGAACAGCGGGCTGTCGCCGCCAAACTTGGGGCCGAACTCTGCCTTCTTGTCCGAGCAAAACAGCTTGGGGTCGCGGTACACCGCCTCGCAATCGCGGTAGCGGGTCAGCAGCACGCTGCCGTCGGGCATGGCGCGCACGGGGCTCTGGGCGCGCAGCGCGGCGTACCAGGGGTAGGGGTTGTCGTGAAAGCCGGGCGGCAGCGCCCGCAGGTCGAAGCCGTTGAGGTCGAGTGCTGCCGAATCGGGGGATGTCATCTCTGGCCCGGCCATGTCTGACGGGCCGCTCAGCCGCGCTTGGCCACCAGCGTCAGGATGTCGTAGCTGGCCACCAGCTCCCCGCGCTGGTTGCTGACCTCCACATCCCAGGCCACCACGCCCTGGCCGTGGCCTTGTGCGTCTTTTTTATTGCGGTCGGTCTTGCGTTTGCAGGTCAACCGGGCCTGGATGGTGTCGCCGATGAACACCGGCTTGACGAAGCGCAACGCATCCAGACCGTAGTTGGCCAGCACCGGGCCGGGCGCGGGCGAGACAAACAAGCCGGCTGCGGCCGACAACACAAAGTAGCCGTGCGCGATGCGCGCACCGAACGGGCTGGCCTTGGCGGCCTCGTCGTCGAAGTGCATGTAGAAATAGTCGCCCGAGATGCCGCCGAAGTTGACCAGGTCGGCCTCGCCGACGGTGCGGCGGTGCGTCAGCAGCGATTCGCCGATCTGCAGGTCTTCAAAGTACCGGCGGAACGGGTGGGTGCTGGTCTCGATCAGCGCGGCGCCGCGCACAAATTCGCCGGTGACGGCTGCCAGCATCGTGGGCGAGCCTTGCAATGCCGTGCGTTGCAGGTAGTGCTTGACAGCCCGCAAGCCCCCCAGCTCCTCGCCGCCACCGGCGCGGCCCGGGCCGCCGTGTTTGAGCTGCGGCAGCGGTGAGCCGTGGCCGGTGGATTCCACCGCCGATTGGCTGTCCAGGATGTGCAACCGGCCATGCCAGGCGGCCATTTGCGGGATGACTTGCGCAGCGATTTTTGGGCTGCGTGTGACCAGGGTGGCCACCAGGCTGCCTTTACCGCGTGCGGCCAGCGCAACGGCTTGATCCATGCCGTCGTAAGGCATCACCGTGCTGACCGGGCCGAAGGCTTCGACGTCGTGCACCGCGTCGGCGGTCATCGGCTGGTGGCAGACCAGCAGCGTCGGCGCAAAAAACGCGCCCTCGGCCGTGCCGTCGCCCAGCGGCGCGAAGTCGAGGTTGCCGTCGTAAGCCAGCTCAGCGCCCTGGCGCAGCAGCGCCACCCGCTCGGCCACATCGGCCTGCTGGGCGTGTGATGCCAACGCGCCCATGCGCACACCCTCCATCGCCGGGTCACCCACCACCACCTTGGCCAGCCGGTCGCGCAAGGCCTCGGCCACCGCGTCCAGGTGCTGGCGCGGCACGATGGCGCGGCGGATGGCGGTGCACTTCTGACCGGCCTTGCCGGTCATCTCACGCACTACTTCCTTGATGAACAGCTCGAACTCGGGGTCATCGGGCGTCACGTCGTCGGCCAGGACGGCGCAGTTCAGCGAGTCGGCCTCGGCGTTGAACGGCACGCTGCGCGCCACCAAATTCGGGTGCACCCGCAGCCGGGCGGCCGTGTCGGCCGATCCGGTGAAGGTGACCACGTCCTGGCCCTCCAGCCGGTCCAGCAGGTCACCGGTGCCGCCGATCACCAATTGCAGCGCGCCCTCGGGCAGGATGCCCGACTGCACGATCAAACGCATCGCCGCCTCGGTCAGGTAACAAGTGGCGCTGGCGGGTTTGCCGATGCACGGCATGCCGGCCAAGAAGCTGGGCGCAAACTTCTCCAGCAAGCCCCAGATGGGGAAGTTGAAGGCGTTGATGTGCACCGCCAGGCCACCCCTTGGCACCAGCACATGGGTGCCGGCAAAACCACCCTTTTTACCCAGCGGGAAGGCCGGGCCCTCGTGGACCAGATTGCCCGAGGGCAGCTCGTTGCTGCCGATGCCGGCATAGGCAAACAAGGTGCCGGCCCCGCCCTCGATGTCGACCCAGCTGTCGGCCCGGGTGGCGCCGGTGTGGGCCGAGACGGCGTAGAGCTGCTCCTTGTGCTCAGCCAGGTACTTGGCCAGGGCTTTGAGGCGTTCGGCGCGGGCTTGGAAGTCCAGCGCCATCAAGGCGGGCAGACCCACCTGGCGGGCGTGCTGAACGGCCTCGCCGAAGTCAATCGCCTCGGCATGGGTGTGAGCCACCGGCCGGCCGTTGACGGCGCTGCGCAAGGTCTGGCTGGCCTGTTGGCCAACCCAGCGGCCGCCGATATAGCTTTGAAGGATTGATGTCATGGTTGAACAACTTTCAAATGTCGGTCTTGACCGCCGGCAAGCCGCCCAGAAACAGGTCGGCCACCATCGGTGCCAGGGTGTCGTAGTCCAGTGCGCCACCCGGCTGCAGCCAGGTGAACATCCAGTTGATCATGCCGAACAGCAGCATCGTCATCGGCGTGGCGAGCTGGGCCTGGGCCAGCTCGGGCCGCAGCCCGGCCACCGCCAGCGCAAAGCCCTGCACCACCGCACGCTCCTGGTCGAGGATGCGTTTTCGGTCGGCCGGCTCCAGAAAGCGCACGTCCTCGGTCAGCACGCGGTG
>JBBQAH010000155.1:0-6856 GCA_038316145.1 Burkholderiales bacterium | reverse complement strand
ACCATCCTGTCGATGATCTGGACGCTGGGCGACTTCAACAGCGTCTACCTGCTGACCGGCGGCGGCCCGGCCGACCTCACGCATGTGCTGGCCACGCTGGGCATCCGCTACCTGCGGCTCGACCAGGTGGACCTGGCGATGGCGTCGATCGTGGTGGCGCTGCCGTTGATCCTGCCGCTGGTGTTTTTCATGATGAAGCGCTTGTCCAAGTGAGCCGGAGCACACCATGAGCAAAGGCCTGACCCTCAAGAAGATCAGCACCGAAGCCAAGCTGCTGCTGATCGGCATCCCGGTGGCGCTGTGGACACTGATCCCGGTGTACCACCTGGTGCTGTTTGCCATCAGCGAGCGCGACACCGCCACCTCGGGCCGGCTGTGGCCGAACAAGGTGACCTGGCAGAACTTCGACATCGTCTTCAACCAGAAGCACTTCTACCTGGCGCACTTCTGGCAGCAGATGGCCAACTCGGTGCTGATCGCGGTGGCGGTGGGCGCGATCACGCTGTTCATCGCCACCTCGGCGGCGTTTGCCATCAGCCGGCTCAAGCTGGCGGGTGGGCGCTGGGTGATGAACCTGGCACTGTTCACCTACTTCATCCCGGCCGCCTTTTTGGCCGTGCCGATGTACAAGACCATGGGCAATTACGGCCTGCTGAACAACCAGTGGGCGCTGATCCTGGCGATGGTCACCATCGCCTCGCCCTACTGCATCTGGGTGCTCAAGCAGGCGTCCGACAAGCTGCCCTGGGAGCTGGACGAAGCCGCCCGCATGGACGGCGCCACGCCGCTGCAGTTGTTTCGCCTGGTCTACCTGCCGCTGATGGTGCCGTCGATGGTGGCGGTGGGCACCTACGCGCTTCTGCTGGCCTGGAACGAATACCTCTACGCGTTTTTGCTGCTCTCCAACGACACCAAGGTGACGCTGGCGGTGGCGCTGGGCCACTTCCTGTCGGCTGACGACTCACCCTGGGAGCTGCTGATGGCCACCGGCCTGGTCTACGCGCTGCCGCCGGCTGCCATCTACTACACCTTCAAACGCTACATGGTGGGCGGCCTGACGGCCGGCGCCGTCAAGAGCTGACCGACCGAACCGAGAGCCCGAACATGGCCACTGTCACCTTCCGCAACATCCAGAAAGCCTACGGCCCTGTCAAGGTCATCCACGGCATCGGCTTCGACATCGCCGATGGCGAATTTGTCGTGCTGGTCGGCCCATCGGGCTGCGGCAAAAGCACGCTGCTGCGCATGCTGGCCGGCCTGGAGGAGATCACCGGCGGCGAGATCCTGATCGACGACAAGGTCGTCAACGACCTCGAATCGAAAGACCGCGACATCGCCATGGTGTTCCAGAGCTACGCGCTCTACCCGCACATGACGGTGCGCGACAACATGGCCTTCAGCCTGAAGCTGCGCAAGGCCGACGCCAGGATGACCGCCGAGCGGGTGGACAACGCGGCGCGCATCCTCAACCTGGGCCCGCTGCTGGACCGCTTCCCGAAAGAGCTGTCCGGCGGCCAGCGCCAGCGCGTGGCGATGGGCCGGGCGATCGTGCGCGACCCCAAGGTGTTTTTGTTCGACGAGCCGCTGTCCAACCTGGACGCCAAGCTGCGGGTGGCCATGCGCGCCGAGATCAAGGCGCTGCACCAGCGCCTGAAGACCACCACCGTCTACGTCACCCACGACCAGATCGAGGCCATGACCATGGCCGACCGCATCGTCGTGATGCACGACGGCCTGATCGAGCAGATCGGCACCCCGCTGGATTTGTACGACCACCCGCGCAATCTGTTCGTGGCGCAGTTCATCGGCTCACCGGCGATGAACGTGTTCGAGGGCACGCTGCAGCGCGATGCCGGCAGCACCACGGTGGTGGCGCTGGGCGCGTCCTGGCCGGTGGCGGGCATGGCGGCCGGGCAGCACGGGCAGAAGGTGAGCTACGGCATCCGCCCTGGCGATCTGGTGCTGGCAGATGCCGGCATCCCGGCCGAGGTGGTGGTGGTCGAGCCCACCGGCGCCGAGACCGAACTGCTGCTGCAGGTGGGCATCGGCACCGGCAGCAACACCCAGCAACTGATCCTGGTGATGCATGGCCGCACCGATGCCCGGCCGGGCCAGACGGTCTACCTCAGCGTGGACGGCCGCAAGGCCCATGTTTTTGACGGCACCAACGGTCAAAGGCTTTGAACCTGTCCGCCGCGCCACAGGCCGCGCAGCCCGTCGCGCCACGGCCCGAAACCCCGTCGCGCGACAGGTTGCTGCCGGCCGGGCCACTACAAATCGTGGTGATGGGCGTCAGCGGTTGCGGCAAGAGCACCGTCGGCGCCGCGCTGGCGCTGGCCTTGGGGCTGGACTTCATCGAGGGGGATGCCTTGCACCCGCCACGCAACGTTGCGCTGATGGCCGCCGGCACGCCGCTGACCGATGCCGATCGTGCCGGCTGGCTGGCCATCATTGCCGACCGGCTGGCGCAGGCGCACAAGGCGGACCAGGGTCTGGTGGTGTCGTGCTCGGCCCTGAAACGCCGCTACCGCGAGCAGCTGCGCGCCAACTGCCCCGATCTGCACCTGCTGCACCTGCGCGGCACCCGAGAGCAACTGGGGGAGCGGCTGCAGGCGCGCAGCGGCCACTACATGCCGCCCTCGCTGCTCGACAGCCAGCTCGACACGCTGGAGCTTCCTGCCGCTGACGAGCATGCCCTGTGCTTCGATGTCGGCCTGCCGGCGGCGCGCATCACCGCCGATGCGCTGGCCTTGCTCAGCGGGTCGGCCGCCACCCGGATGTCGGACGTCACACCGCCCTCCACGCCGTGATCACTGCCGCCACCTTCCGCCTGGACCAACAACTCGCCCTGGTCACCGGCTCGTCTTCGGGCATCGGCCTGGCGCTGGCACGCGGCCTGGGCCAGGCAGGCGCCAGCCTGGTGCTCAACGGCCGCGACCCGGACAAGCTGGCCGCCACCGCCGACACCCTGCGCGCCGAGGGCCTGACCGCACATTGCCGCGCCTTCGATGTCACCGATGCCGTCGCCTGCGAGGCCGCTGTTGCCGCCATCGAGGCCGAGATCGGCGCCATCGAGATCCTGGTCAACAACGCCGGCCTGCAGCGCCGTGGTGCCTTCCATGAATTTGCACCGGGTGACTGGGCCGACATCATGCGCACCAACGTCGACAGCATGTTCTACGTCGGCCAGGCCGTGGCCAAACGCATGGTGCCGCGGGGCCGGGGCCGCATCATCAACATCTGCTCGGTGCAGAGCGAGCTGGGCCGGCCCGGCATCGCGCCCTACGCGGCCAGCAAGGGCGCTGTCAAGATGCTGACCAAGGGCATGGCCATCGACTTGGGGCCCTACGGCATCACCGTCAACGGCATCGGCCCGGGTTACTTCAAGACCGAGCTGACGCAAATGCTGGTGGACGACCCGACCTTCTCGGCCTGGCTGATCAACCGCACACCCAGCCGGCGCTGGGGCGATGTCGAGGACCTGGCGCCTGCAGCCGTCTTCCTGGCCAGCGACGCCGGGCGCTTTGTCAACGGCCACATCCTGTATGTCGATGGTGGTGTCACTGCCACGCTCTGAAAGCCCCACCCCATGACCCCGCCCGTTGCCAGCATCACCCAAGTCACGCTGTTCACCGACAACGACGGCCGAGCGCGTTGGCGCGAAACGCCGCTGAGCCTGAGCGAAGGCAAGCCGCAGGCGATGCTGACGCCCCTGATGCCCAGCGGCGGCCTGCAACTGCGGCGCAGCCCGGTCGGGTTCCGCAGTGAGTTCCATTGCACCGGGGACCCGCAATGGGTCTTCATCTTGCGCGGCCAGATGGAAATCGGCCTGCAGGACGGCAGCTCACGGCTGTTTGCTGCGGGTCAGCACTTCTTCTCGGCGGATACCTTGCCAACAGGCGCCAGCTTCGACCCCGAGCTTCACGGCCACCGGAGCCGGCAGGTCGGACCCGATGCGCTGGAGACGCTGTTTGTCCGGGCCTGAAGTCGGCAAAGCCCGCCACGGCACGCTGCCCCCGGCCGCCCGATGATCAAGAACGTGCACGGCAACACCGTCGACCTGCTGGGCGAGCACATCGTCAGCGGCCATTACCCGGTGGGCGTGGCGATCCCGCCCGAGCCGCAACTGTGCGAGGCGCTGGGCGTGTCGCGCACGGTCATCCGCGAGGCGGTCAAATCGCTGGTGGCCAAGGGCTTGCTGATCACCGGGCCCAAGGTGGGCACCCGGGTGATGCCCGAAGAACACTGGAACTGGTTCGACCCCGATGTCGTGGTCTGGCAGTCCAAGATCGGCTTCACCCGCGAGTTTTTGCGCGATCTGCAAGAGCTGCGCCGGGTGGTCGAGCCCGCCGCCGTGCGCCTGGCCGCCGAGCGCGCCACCGCCGCCGACATCGCCGACATCGAGGCCGCCTACGCCGGCATGAAAAGCGCCATCGACAACGGCGGCGACTACGTCACCCACGACCTGCGCTTTCACCAGGGCCTGCTGCGTGCCTGCCACAACCGCATGGTGATCCAGATGAGCAAGGCGCTGGGCGCACTGCTGCGCACCGCGTTTGAGCTGTCCACCGCACGGCCCGACGGCCCGGCCAACTCACTGCCGCTGCACCGGGCGGTGCTGGACGCAGTGATCGCCCGGGCCCCGGCAAAAGCTGAAAAGGCCATCCTCGTGCTGATCGACGGCGCCGGTGACGACATCGAGGAGGTGCTCAACTCCCGCCGCAAATTGCCCTCGCTGGCGATGCCGGCGCCGCGCCTCAAAGCGCCCGGCGCTGCGCCGCCGCTCCGCTGATAGCTCCCGCAAGCCCACTTTCCTCCTTCACCCCCCCTCCAAAGCCATGAACATCCTGATCACCGGCGGCGCCGGATTTATCGGCACCCGCCTCGCACGTACTCTTTTGCAACGCGGCTCGTTGGACGGCCGTGCCATCGCTCGCATCGTGCTGGCCGACCAGGCGCCAGCGCAGGCCGACCTGTTGGCCGATGCCCGCGTCGAGGCCAGAGTCGGCCCGCTGCTGGCGCACTGCGAAGGCCTGCGGGACGAAGGCTTCGACGGCGTCTTTCACCTGGCGTCGGCGGTGTCGGGCGAATGCGAGGCCGATTTCGACCTGGGCCTGCGCAGCAACCTCGACAGCACTCGCGCGCTGCTGGACGCCTTGCGCCACCGCGCCACGCTGCCCGGCAACACCGGCGCGTCGGCCACCAAACTGGTGTTTTCCAGCTCGGTCGCGGTGTTCGGCCCCGATGCCGCCGTGCCCATGCCCGGCATCGTCACCGACACCACGCTGCCCACGCCGCAGACCAGCTACGGCATCCAAAAGCACATCTGCGAGCACCTGGTGGCCGACTACACCCGCAAGGGCTATATCGACGGCCGCAGCGCCCGCCTGATGACAGTGACGGTGCGGCCGGGCCGGCCCAACGGTGCGGCCTCGTCGTTTTTCAGTGGCATCATCCGCGAGCCCTTGGCGGGGGTTGAATCGATCTGCCCGGTCGGCCCAGAGGTGGCGCACCCGGTGTCGTCACCGCAGCGCACGGTCGAGGGCCTGATCGCCGTCTATGAGGCCAGCCGCGAGGCCTATGGTGGCCGCACGGCACTGAACCTGCCGGCGCTCAATGTCACGGTGGCACAGATGCTGGCCGCGCTTGAACAAGTCGCCGGGCCGGCTGTGCGGGCCCGGGTGCGCTTCGAGCGGGACGCGCGAATCGCCGGCATCGTCGCCAACGGGCCGACCGGCGCGCGCGCCGACCGCGCCGCGGCGCTGGGGCTACAAGCCGAGGCCAACTTTGCCGACATCATCCGGCAGTACATCACCGACAGCGCCAACACACCTGACGCACTGAGGGGCCTGGCATGAACGCCATTGACCTGAAGGCCCGTGTTGCGGTGATCACCGGCGGCGCGCAAGGCATCGGCTTTGCCACAGCGCAGCGTTTTCTCGCTTCAGGCGCCAGCGTGGTGCTGTGGGACATCGATGCCGCACGCCTGGCCCAGGCCGTGACTGAACTGGCGGCCGCAGGGCCGACCAGCGGCGAGACCGTCGAGCTGACTGACGAAGCCAGCGTGGCCGCCGCCACCGCCGCCACACTGGCGCGCCACGGCCGCATCGACATCCTGGTCAACAACGCCGGCATAACCGGCGGCAACGCCCCGACCTGGCAGTTGTCGCCGGCGGTGTGGCGCCAGGTGGTCGAGGTCAACCTGATCGCGCCCTTCCTGACCTGCCGTGCGGTGGTGCCGCAGATGATCGCCCAAGGTTATGGCCGCATCGTCAACATCGCCTCGGTAGCCGGCAAGGAGGGCAACCCCACCGCGTCGCACTACAGCGCCAGCAAGGCCGGCCTGATCGGCCTGACCAAGTCCTTGGGCAAGGAGTTGGCGACCCACGGCGTGCTGGTCAACGCCGTGGCGCCGGCCGCAGCACGCACCGCGATTTTCGACCAGATGGCGCCCGAACACATCGCCTACATGCTGGGCAAGATCCCGATGGGCCGTCTGGTGAATGTGGCCGAGGTGGCGGCGATGGTCGCCTGGCTGGCATCGGAGGACTGCAGTTTTTCGACCGGCGCGGTGTTTGATTTGTCGGGCGGCCGGGCGACGTACTGACAAGGGTTGGCTGGCTGGGATGTCAGTCTGACATTCGGCTGTCGGCTGTCGGCTGTCGGCTCGTAGCTGCCGTTCGTTTTTGCGCCTGAAACTTGCCGTTCGCGGGTGTGGTGCGACCGCGCCGCGCCGGGCTGGCGTGCCCCGCTCCGTGTCCCCCCGGGCCGGAAAAGCACCGGCCCTCCTTCCTTTACCTGCGCGGGACACGCCAGCCCGACACGGCGCTACGCCACCTGCTGCGCGCGCTGGGTT
>JBBQAH010000056.1:0-16508 GCA_038316145.1 Burkholderiales bacterium | reverse complement strand
CGCCCGCCAAGCCGGCCAGCGCGCTGGTGACATCGTTCTTCGTGCAGGCGGGCGCCTACGCCCGTACCGACGATGCCGAGGCCCAGCGTGCCAAACTGGCGCTGATGGGCCTGACGGCCAAGATCACCGAGCGCGAGCAAGCTGGCCGTACCGTCTACCGGGTGCGCCTGGGCCCGTTCGACAACCGCGACGAGGCCGAAGATACCCAAGGCAAGCTCGCCGCCGGCGGTGTTGAAGCCAACCTGGTGCGGGTGGAGCGCTGATGCCGGTTTGAACCTCCTGGCGTGCGCCGGGTCCATCCCCTGCTGCCCCAGCCCCGCGCTTTGACCTGCCCGCCCGGTGACCCAACCGCAATTTGACCCTGTCTGTACCGAGGACCGTGAATGAAACGTCGTGAATTTGCACTCTCCACCACCACCACCGCCGTCGCCGCCAGTCTGGCGCTGACCGGCCTGTCCGGCCTGTTCACATCGGTGATGGCCCAGGGCGGTGCCCCGGTCGAGGGCAAGGATTTCCAACGCGTGGCGCAGCCCGTGCCCATGCCCGAGGGCAAGGTCGACGTGGTCGAGTTCTTCGGCTACTGGTGCCCACACTGCAGCGCCTTCGAGCCGCTGCTCGACGCCTGGGCGCGCAAGCTGCCGGCCGCGCAGGTCAGCTTCCGGCGCATGCCGATTGCCTTCAACGCCGCGCAAGAGCCGATGCAGCGTTTGTACTTCGCGCTGGAGGCGCTGGGCCTGGTCGAGACGCTGCACCGCAAGGTCTTTGCCGCCATCCATCTGCAGCGCCAGCGCATGGACAAGGATGCGGACATCCTCGCCTGGGCCCAGGCCAATGGCGCCGACGGCGCCAAGATCGTCGACACCATGAAGAGCTTTTCGATCGCCACCAAGGTGCGCCAGGCCAAGCAGCTGGTCGAGGGCTTCCGCATCGAGGGCGTGCCCACGTTGGGTATCGCCGGCCGCTACATGACCTCGCCGTCGATCGCCGGCACGCCCGAGCGCGCGCTGGCGGTGGCCGACGCGCTGATCGCGCAGTCGCGCAAGGGTTGATCCGCCCGGTCCTCGCGACCCGTCCGGCATGCCGTGCCGCCAGGGTTGAAGTGGCGCTCAAGCAGTGACGCAGGATGCCTGCAAGCCGGTGGGGCCAGTGGCCGGCCGCATCGACGCCGCGCCGGGCCGGCCTGTTTTGGCGCACAGCAGCGCGCTGTCGCCGCGCCGGTCGGTGGCGCGGGCGATCGGGGTCTGCGCCGAGCACATCACCCTGCTGGCCGCAGTTGGCGAATCGGCGCGGGTCACACCTTGAGCGACGATGCCCCGGACTGGCTGCAACAGGCGCGCAGCCAATGGCGCTGGCGCGGCGATGCACGCCCGGCGTTTGCCCAGACACCCGGCCGGGGCCAGGAGTCGGTTTGGGACTACCCGCGCCCGCCGGCGCTGGTGCCCGAGGCGCGCGAGGTCATCGTGGTGTGGGACGGCTTGGCGGTCGCGCGCACGCGAAGCGCCATCCGGTTGCTCGAGACCGCGCACCCGCCATCCTTCTACCTGCCCTGGGCCGATGTCGACCGCAGCCTGTTGGCGCCTGCGGGCGAGGGCTCGTTCTGCGAATGGAAAGGGCCGGCGCGCTACTGGTCCCTGGTGCACCAGGGCCGCCGCCTCGACGGCATCGCCTGGAGCTATCCGCAGCCGCTGGCCGGCGCCGAGGCCATCGCCGACTGCGTGGCCTTCTACGCCAGGGGCTTGCAGTGCAGCGTCGGGGGTGCGCCCGTCACAGCGCAGCCCGGCGGCTTCTACGGCGGCTGGATCACGCCCGAGCTCGCCGGGCCGTTCAAGGGCCGGCCGGGGTCGGCGGGCTGGTAAGCGCCGCCCGATGATGGCCGCTGTCGCGCGCGCCGAATTGGCCTCGCGCATGGCACTCGGGAGCGGCCCAGCGTTGACTCAGAAGGGCGCGGTTGCAGGCATGGGTGGTCTTTGGGCCGCGATTGCCGCGATTGCCCTGACGCCCAGCGCTGCCGTGCTGACCTGGGCGATGGAAACGGCGATTCAATGACAGTACGGATCTGTCGTGACTGGGCGATGGAGGGCCTTGCACCGCCTTGGGGCCCATCAGCGTGACGGCACCTTGCCGGGCTGGGCCAGGCATTGCGCCAGCCCGTCCAACAGCAGGCTTTTGGGCATGTCGCGGCCTATGAACACCATCTTCGAGTCGCGCTTCTCGCCCGGCTTCCAGGCCGCGCCCAGGTCACTGCCCATCAGCATGTGAACCCCCTGGATGATGACGCGCTCGTCCACGCCCTTGACGCTGAGCACGCCCTTGTAGCGCATGAGCTTGGCGCCGTAGACCTGGATCACGCCGCCCAGAAAGTCCTCGGTGCGTGCCAAGTCCAGCGGCTTGTCGGCGCGGAACACAAACGAGGTGACGTCGTCGTCGTGCTCATGGCTGACATCGGTCAGGAAGTCGGGCTCGATCTCGAGGATGGCGTTGAGGTTGAAGCCGCGGATGTCCAGCAGGTCATCGATGCTGGCCACGCCGTGGCGGGCTTCGGCCACTTTGGCGCGCGGGTTCATCTGCACCACCCGCTGCCGGAGTGCCTGCAGCGCCTGCGCATCGACAAGGTCGGTCTTGGTGATCAGGATGCGGTCGGCAAAGCCCACCTGCTCCTGCGCTTCGTGGTGCTCGTCGAGCTGCGCCTGGGCGTGCTTGGCATCGACCAGGGTGACGATGGCGTCCAGCAGGTACTGCTGGCCGATCGCTTCGTCGACAAAGAAGGTTTGCGCCACCGGGGCCGGGTCGGCCAGGCCGGTGGTTTCGATGACGACGCGGTCGAAGTGCAGCTGCCCGGCCGCTTTCTTGGCGTGCAGCTCGCCCAGGATGCGCACCAGGTCGCCGCGCACGGTGCAGCAGATGCAGCCGTTGTTCATCTCGACGATCTGCTCGCCCTGGTCCTGCACCAGCAGTTCGTTGTCGATGCCGGCTTCACCGAACTCGTTCTCGATCACGGCGATTCGGTGGCCGTGCGGTGCTTTGAGGATGCGGTTGAGCAGCGTGGTTTTGCCGCTGCCGAGGAAGCCGGTGAGGATGGTGACGGGGATGAGGCTCATGGGTTGCTCCGTTCGAGGGTGGGTGGCGCGGCGCTGCGTAGACCTGACAGGTCGGTGCCAGGAAGCGCTTGCAGGGTGTGGCTGTTCAGCGGCGCAGTGGCGGTTTGTGACGTTCGACAGGTTGGCGCTGGGCTGGCATAGCGTCGGTGGAAGGATCCCGGTTCAGCAAGCTTCGGCCCAGGCCGACAAGGTGGTCTCACTCAGCTCGCCGAGCTGGCTGTGGCGGATGACGCCGCCACGCAGGCCCACGCTGTAAGGCAGTGCGCCGCTGCGGTTGCCCGCGCTTCGCATCAACGCGGTGACGTTGGTGCCACTGCGCAGGGCTGCCAGGGCGATGCCACGCTGGGCCAGCGCCTCGCGCGCCGCCGAAGGGGTGTCGGTGCTGACCAGCAGCACCGTCCAGTGAGGCTGGCGCTGCGCAAACGCAGCCAGGCGCGGCAACTCGTTCAGGCACGGCGCGCAGTCGCGGCCCCAGAAGTTGACCAGCACCGGGCCGCTCAGGCGCGCGGGCTGCACGAAGCGGTCACCGTCCAGCGTGGCCAGCGTGAAGTCCCAGTGTTGCCCGATGGCGCCGCCCTCTGCCTGCGCGCCCGCTGGCGGCTGGGCAGCATGCGCGCCGTCATGCGCCCGGGCCGTGCGCCAGGCCGCTGCACTGGCCAACAGGCAAGCCCAGCCCACGCGGCGGCGGTCAGAACGCAAGTTTCACCCCCGCATAGAGATAGCGCCCGCGGTTGGGGCCCCACAGGTGCACCACGTCGGGCGCGCCATCGCCGTCCACGAACAGGAAGCTCTCCTTCTTGGCTTGCTGGACGTCGAGCACGTTGTCGGCGCCGGCGTACACCGACCAGCCCTTGCCAAGGGCGTACTCGGCCCGCAGGTCCAGCGTCGCGAAGCCCGGGCTTTTGTCGCGTTTGGGCGTGCCGTCGAGGTTGAAGCGGTTCTGGTTGCCGCTGCCGTCGTCGTGGAACTGGCGCAGGCTCATCGGCCCGGTCCAGACCCACTTGGCACTGACGTCGAGGTCGCCTCGTTCGTAGACCAGGCCCAGGTAGGCCTTGGCTTTGGGCCGCGCAAAGACCAGCGTGCCGGCAGGGAACTGGTAGTTGAACAGCTCGCCCGCCGCGCTGACGGTCAGCCCGGGCGTGAGCTGGTACGACAGGTTCAAGTCCACGCCCTGCACCGTGACCGGCGCGCTGGCGCTGGAAAACAGCGTCACCGGGGCGCCGGTGACAGGATCGGCGGCGCCGGGGTCGAGGATGGCGAAGTTCTTGATGCGGTTGAAGTTGTACGACCCGGTCAGCACCAGCCGGTCACTGGCGTAGCTGAGCGCATAGCCGACGTGGGTCGAGACCTCGGGCTTGTCGACCTGGCGCACGATGCGGGTGGTGTCCAGAATGCCGTGGTCCTGCTCGAAGAAGCTGGTGGGCGCGCGGAAGCCCTTGCCGGCGCTGAAGCGGCTGGACAGTTGCGCCGTGTGGTGCAGCAGGGCGTTGATGCGCGGCGAGGTGATGCCGCCAAACGCGTTGTGCCGGTCGTGGCGCAGCGACGCGTTGACCTCCAGCCTGTCGCCCAGAAAGGCGCGATAGCCCTGCACATAAAGCGCAGGCACCTTGTAGGCGTAGTTGTCGATGCCGTTGACCGGCGCACCCGCGGCCGTGCTGCCGTGGCTCTTCAAGTCTTCGAAGCGGTAGTTCACGCCGGTGCTCAAACGCCAGTCGCCGGCGCTGAACTGGTAGCTGGTTTCGGCGTAGCCCTGGTGCTGCTGGCCGAGGTAGGTGGACAACTCGTAGAAGCTGTCCTGCTTGTGCTGGGCGGCACCGAAGGCGATGCGCAGTTTGCCGTCGCCCAGGCGCTTTTCGGCGCTGGTCACGAACTGCACCCGGTCGGTGAAGACGATCTCGCTGAAGCCACCACGGCCGCTGTTGTAGGGCAGCAGGCTGCCGTCGGCCGGGTTGATCCAGCCCCCGGGGTCGGGCGAGCCGTTAACGCCGCGCATCCATTTGAACGGGTTGCCGCTGGTGCTGGATTTGATGGCGGCGTAGTCGGCGCCCAGTGCGCCGCCGCCGCGCTTTTCGCTCACCACGTCTGCGCGCCCGCGCAGCTTGAAGCCGCCCAGGTCGTCGAGGAAAAAGCCGATGCCACCCAGCTTGCGGTTGAAGCCGGCGTATTCACTGATGCCGTTGCCGTCGGCATCGATTGAATCGTGTTGATTGAGGTTCAGCGTGGCGGTGATGGCACCACCCTCGAAAGGCCGCGCCAAGTAGGCGTCAAGCTGTCGCGAGCCAAAGCTGCCGAACTGCACGCGGGCACGGTTCTCGGCCTCGGTCGGGCGTTTGCTGACGATGTTGACCGTGCCCGACAAGGCCTCGGGTGCGATCAGGCTGGCGCCGGCGCCCCGGGCCACGTCGATGCGTTCGACGCCGTACACGCTGACACTGTCCAGCCCGTAGGCCGACGACACCGATGAGAAGATCGGCACGCCGTCGATCAGCAGCGTGGTGTAGCGCCCGGGCAGGTTGTTCAGCAGCACGTTGCGCACGTTGCAGATCGAACATTCCAGCTGCACCGAGATACCGGGGTTGTTGTTCACCGCCTCGTTGACATTGGTGGCGCCGCTGCGCTCGATGGCCTTGGCGCTGATCGACTCGGTCTTGACGATGTCGTCGCGCAGCGCGCCGGGGCGCATGTCGCCCTGGTTGGACTTTCCGGTGACGGTAACCGTCTCCGGTGGCTGAATGGCAACTGCGCCCTGGCCCTTGGCCAAGGGGTGAAAGGCCAGCAGGCTGAGCACGGCCAGCGCGACGGTGGGGTGCGCCAGGTTCGGTCGGGGGATGCGCAGTGGCTTCATGGTGTCTCGGGATTTGGGTGGCCGGCTAAAGCGATGTGTTGATGCTAATGCGAAAGCGTTATCATATGCGACCTTTTAAATCCGGTACGCTGCATGCATGGAACGCAACACCCGCCAACGCTCTGCCATCCGCGACGCCATCGCCCAGGCCGATCGCCCGCTGCTGCCGCAAGAAGTGCTGGATGCGGCGCAACAGCAGGTGCCCGGGCTGGGCATCGCCACCGTCTACCGCAACCTCAAGGCGCTGGTGGACGAGGGCGAGTTGCAGCCGGTGAACCTGCCGGGCGAGAACCCGCGCTTCGAGCTGGCCGGGCGCCATCACCACCACCACTTCCAGTGTCGGCAGTGCGACCGGGTGTTCGACGTGCATGCCTGCCCGGGCGACCTGTCGGCGCTGGCGCCGCAGGGTTTTACGGTGGAAGACCACGACCTGACGCTGTACGGGCGCTGCAAGGACTGCGCGCCGATCACGGCCGCGGCCACGGCCACGGTCGCGGCCACCGCCACGCCAGCCCGCACCCCTGCGCGCAGCCCGGCCGGACACCGGCACCGCGGCTGACCTGCCCACTGCGGAGCCGGCCATGCTGACAGCGGGTGCAGGCGCCCGCCTGCTGTGGGCCACAGTCACTGTCGCCGCGCTGTGGGCGCTGGTGGTCTGGGCCCTGGCATGACGACCGCCTCGATTGCCGTTCGCCTGCACGACCTCACCGTGGCCTACCGCGGCCACCCGGCCGTGCACCACCTGAGCGGCGCCTTCGCCGCCGGCGCGATGACGGCTGTGGTGGGCCCCAACGGCGCCGGCAAAAGCAGCCTGCTGGGCGTGCTGGGCGGCGCACTGCGGGGCTACGAGGGTCGCATCGAGCACGACGCTGCGCTGCGCATCGCCTACCTGCCGCAGGCCTCGGCGCTGGACCGCAGCTTTCCGGTGCGGGTGTTCGACGCCGTGGCCATGGGCCTGTGGGCGCGCATCGGCAACTTCGGCGCGCTGCGCGGCGCTGAACGCACACGCGTCGACGAGGCACTGGCTGCGGTCGGCCTCTCAGGCTTCGGGCGGCGCTTGTTGGGCGAGTTGTCTGCTGGCCAGGCCCAGCGTGTGCTGTTCGCGCGGGTGCTGGTGCAAGACGCCAGCCTGATCCTGCTGGACGAGCCCTTCAACGCCATCGACGCGCGCACCACCGCCGACCTGCTGGCGCTGCTGCACCGCTGGAAGCACGAGGCCCGCACCGTGATCGCCGTGCTGCACGACCTGGACCAGGTGCGCGCCAACTTCGAGCAGACCTTGCTGCTGGCGCGCGAGCCGGTGGCCTGGGGCCCGACGGCGCAGGTGCTCGACGCCGCCTACCTGTTCAAGGCCCGCCAGATGGCCGAAGCCTGGGACGACGCGGCTCCCCGGTGCGGGCGCGCCGCATGAGCACGGCACTGCAGGCCGTGATCGCGCCATTTGTCGAATTCCCGTTCATGCGCCGCGCCCTGGTGGCGACCTGGGCGCTGGCGCTGGGCAGTGCGCCCATCGGCTGCCTGCTGGTGCTGCGCCGCATGAGTCTGGTGGGCGACGCGATGGCGCATGCCGTGCTGCCCGGTGCGGCGGCCGGCTTTTTGCTGGCCGGCCTGTCGCTGCCGGCCATGAGCCTGGGCGGTTTTGTCGCCGCGCTGGCCGTGGCCTTGGCGGCGGGTTTTGTCACCCGCCACACGCCGCAGCGCGAAGACGCCAGCTTCGCCGCGTTCTACCTCATCGCACTGGCGCTGGGGGTGCTGCTGGTGTCGCTGCGCGGCAGCCAGATGGATCTGATGCACATGCTCTTTGGCAGCGTGCTGGCGGTTGACGATGCGGCGCTGCTGCAGATCGCCGGGGTGGCCAGCGTCACGCTGTGGGCACTGGCGCTGTTGTACCGGCCGCTGGTGCTGGAGAGCTTCGACCCGGGCTTCTTGCGCAGCGTGGGCGGCCCGGGTGCGGCCGTGCACACGGCCCTGCTGGTGCTGCTGGTGGCCAACCTGGTGAGTGCCTTCCAGGCCCTGGGCACGCTGATGGCCGTGGGTTTGATGATGTTGCCGGCCACGGCAGCGCGCTTCTGGGTGGCCGGGCTGCCGGCGATGGCGGCGGTGGCGGTGGCCATTGGCGCGGCCTCGGGCACGCTGGGCTTGCTGCTGTCCTACCACGCCGAACTGCCGTCCGGGCCTTGCATCGTGCTGGTGTGCGGCGCGGCCTATGTCTTGTCCGTCTTGTTCGGCAGCCGCGACGGCCTGCTGTTGCGACAACTTCGAAAACCCGTTCACCGGGCCCGCTGATAGCTGACCGCTGCCCTTCACATGACCTTCATCAACCGACGCGGCCTGATCCGCTGCAGCGCACTGGCGGCCCTGCCGGCTTGGCCGGCGCTGCCCTTGCGGGCGCAGCCCCAAGCCCCCGGTGCTGCGCCGCAGATCGTGGCGAGCTTCTCGATCCTGGCCGACATGGTGCGCGAGATTGCGCCGGCCGCGCTCGGGGTCAGCGCACTGGTGGGGCCCGATGCCGACGCGCATGTCTTCGAGCCCACGCCTGCGCACGGCAAGCGGCTGGCGCAGGCTGGCCTGGTGGTGGTCAACGGCCTGGGCTTCGAGGGCTGGATAGACCGGCTGGTGAAGGTCTCGGGCTACCGCGGCCCGCTGGTCGTGGCGAGCCGCGGCATCAGCCCGCGCCAGGGCGCCGGCCACGGCACCGACCCCCACGCCTGGCAGGATTTGGCCCTGGCCAGCCACTACGTGGACAACCTGCGCGACGCCATTGCCGAGCGCTGGCCGCAGCACCAGGCCGAGCTGAAGGCGCGCAGCGCGGCCTACCTGGAGCGCATCAACCGGCTGGACCGCCAGGTGCGCGGGCAACTCGGCGCGATCCCGCGCGCCCAGCGCCGCGTGATCACCTCGCACGATGCCTTCGGCTACTACGCCGCGGCCTACGGCGTGGACTTCCTGGCACCGCAGGGCTGGAACACACACAGCGAGCCCTCTGCCGCCGCCGTGGCCCGGCTCATCCGCCAGATCAAACAGGACCGGGTGCGGGCCTTGTTCGTCGAGAACATCAGCGACCCGCGGCTGATCCAGCGCATCGCGCAGGAGGCCGGCGCAAAGGTGGGCGGAACCTTGTACTCGGACGCGCTGTCCGCCGCAGGCGGGCCGGCAGATGCCTACCTCAAACTGGTCGAACACAACACCCGCGTGCTGGTGGCGGCGCTGACCGCGACGCCCTGAGTGCTTTCAACGCAAGGAGACCCCCCATGAAAACGACCTGGATCGCTGCGCCACCCGGCGCAAACGCGCTGGTGACGGCCACGCTGGTGATGGTCACGCTGGTGATGGCCACGCTGCCGGCAGCCCACGCCGGCAAGGCCCACGAGCACGGCGTCGCAAAACTGGACGTGGCGATCGACGGCAACCAGCTCACGGTGGTGCTGGAGTCGCCGCTGGACAGCCTGCTGGGCTTCGAGCGCGCGCCCCGCACCGATGCCGAGCGCAAGGCAGCCGCCGACGTGCTGGCACGCCTGCGCAGTGGCGGTGCGCTCTTTGTGGCCGACGCGGCGGCGCAGTGCACGCTGAGCAAGGCCGAGGTTTCGGCGCCGGTGCTGGAGCAGGCCACCCCGTCAGCCGGCAAGGCGCCCGCTGAAGCGCATGGCGACCTGGACGCCAGCTATGACTACATCTGTGCCCAGCCGCAGCAGTTGCGCACGCTCGAGCTGGGCCTGTTCGACGCCTTCAAGCGCATGCAGCGCATCGATGTGCAGGTGGCTGGTGTGCAAGGGCAGCGCAAAGTCACGCTGCAGCGGCCGGCCCGGACGGTCAAGCTGGTGCGTTGATTGCGTTGGCCAGACCCGGTGGTGGTGGATGGCAGGCCCCTGGCGGCCGGCGGCACGGTGGCCCTCAGCAGCGGGCGCGCCAGGGCCCCAGCGCTGAGGCGTCGTCGCAATGCTGCGCCAGCTCATCCACCAGCACGGCCAGTGCGCGCCGGTCCAGCGCCTGCAGGGCGGCACTGCGCTGGGGATCATCCACCGGCAGGAACGAGGCGGCGCCGAAGTCGCTGAGCCGGCTGTCGCCCTGCTCGTCGACCAACAGGTTGTGGGCATACAGATCGCCGTGCATCAGGCCCTGCCGGTGCAGGTGGGCCAGCGCGGCGGTGGTCCCGCGCGCGATGGCCACGGCCTGGGCGGCGGGCAGGCGCCGGCCAGTGGCATAAACGTCACGGCTGCAGCTGGCCATGCTGGGCGGGCCGGCCAGGGGATGGAAATGCCGTGGGATGCGCGGCAGCACCAGGCCCTGCCGCTGATCGGGGTGGCCGCTCAGCCGACCTACGGCGCCAACCAGGTGCTGATGGCTGCCGGCCGCGATGCAGGCGGCCATCTCGCTGCGCGGCAGGCCGTCGCTGGTGACAGCGCCCTTGAACAGCTTGACAGCCACGGGTTGGACGGCACCGCCGCCGCGCTGCCAGCGCGCCGCGTGGATCTGGCCCGAGGCGCCTTCACCCAGCAGGCCGTCCAGCTGCAGGGCTTGCCAGGGGATGTCGGGCAGCGCTTGGTGGGCCTCGGCCGCCCGCTCGCTGGCTTGGCTGAAGGGGTTGCCGGCATGGGCCAGCCAGGCCAGCCGGGGCAGGGCCAGCAATTCGTCGGGCAGCGCCGCGGCGGCAGTCTCGAACCGGTTGGCCGATAGGCGCAGCAGCTCCAGCCGCTGCAGCGCGGCCAGGCCGGCGGGCAGGCGGCGCAGCCGGTTGCCGGCCAGCATCAATTTTTGCAGCCGGGTACAGCGCAGCAGGCTGTCGGGCAGCGAGGGGATGTGGTTGTCGGTCAGGATCAGCCAGCGCAGCGTGGGCGCCAGGGCGCCGGCCGGCACCTCGGCGATCCGGTTGGCCTTCAAGCCCAGCGTATCCAGCGCCGGGCAGCGGCCCAGCACGGCGGGCAGGCTGGTGAAGCAGTTGTCGGACGCAAACAGGGTGTGCAGCCGGTGCAGGCCGGCCAGGCCGTCGGGCAAGGTGTGCAGCGCATTGCCCGACAGGTCCAGCACTTCCAGCGTGTCGGCCAGCGCCAGCACCTCGGGCGGCAGCGTGTGCAGGCCGCAGCCGCGCAGGTCCAGCCGTGCGGTGTGGGTCAACTGCCCGGCCTGAAGGCGGGCCAGGGTGTCGTGCGGATGGGAGGCGGCAGCAGGAGGGACAACGGTCATTGGCGCGGTGCGGGCAGGCGTGCGCATTCTCGGCGACCTACCGTTTCGCCTTCGGCGTCGCCGCTGGGTTTGACGCGCAGGCGCCGATCAGGCCGGGTTCACGCCGGCGTCACCCGGACCTCAGACCTGCAGGCCCGGGCTCGGCCGGCCGGCGCGCCAACAGGTCGGCCGAGGCGGTCTCGTAAGCGGCGGCCACGCGCAGCAGTGCCGCATCGCCCAGCGGCCGGCCGATCAGCTGCAACCCGGTGGGCCAGCGGCCGTTGGCATGAAAGCCGGCCGGCAGGCTGATCGCCGGCAGCCCGGCAAAGGTGGCGTACAGCGTGCACTCCATCCAGCGGTGGTAGGTGTCCATCGCCCGGCCGGCGATCTGGCGGGGCCAGCGCTCGCCCACCGCAAACGGCCAGACCTGGGTCACCGGCAGGGCCAGCACGTCGAAACGCTCGAACAAGCGCCGCAGCTGGCCGTGGAAGGTGGTGCGCAACTCGCTGGCCCGCATGAAGTCGGCAAAAGCCAGCCCCTGCGCCTGGTCGAACTCCCACAGCGCCTCGGGTTTGACCAGCGCGCGGCCACCGGGCTTGGCCAGCAGCGCGGCCACCCGGGGCGCGGCCAGCGCCTGGCGCCACACCAGCCAGGCGCGCCAGACGCTGTCGGCATCAAAGCCCGGCGCCGTCGGCTCGACCCGCGCGCCCTCGGCGGCAAAACGTTGCAAGGCCTGGTTCAGCACCGGCATCAGGCCGTCCTCCATCGCCAGGTGGCCGCCCAGGTCGCCCAGCCAGCCCACCCGCAGACCGCGCAGCGCAGCAGTGCCTTGCAGGTCTGCGTCGCTCAAAAACGACTGCGGCCCCTGCGCGATCGACAACGGCACACGCGCATCCTGGCCGGCCTGGGTGGACAGCAGCAGGGCCAGGTCGCGCACCGTGCGCGCCATCGGTCCCTCGCTGCCGAGCTGCGACACCCAGACATCGGTCGCCGGCCAGGTGGGCACCCGGCCCTGGCTGGGGCGCAGGCCGAAGACATGCGCCCAGGCCGCCGGGTTGCGCAGCGAGCCCATCAGGTCCGAGCCGTCGGCCACCGGCAGCAGCCGCTGCGCCAGCGCCACCGCCGCGCCGCCGCTGCTGCCGCCGGCAGTCACCGCCCGGTCCCAGGCGTTGGGGGTGGCGCCGAACACCGGGTTGAAGGTGTGTGAGCCCATGCCCAGCTCGGGCACGTTGGTCTTGCCGATGATGATGGCGCCGGCCGCCTTGGCGCGTGCGGCCACCCCGCTGTCGTGGGCGGGCAGCGCATCCTTCAACAGCGGGCTGCCGGCGGTGGACGGGAAGCCCAGCGCATGGCCGGTGTCCTTGATCGCTTGTGGCAGGCCGTGCATCCAGCCGCGCGAGGCGCCGCGGGCCAGCTCGGCATCGCGCCCGTCGGCCTGGCGCAGCAGGCCGTCGTCGGGCGCCCGATTAACGATGGCGTTGAGGCGGGGGTTCAGGCGGTGGATACGGGCCAGGTAGGCCACCATCACCTCGCGGCACGAGACACGGCGGGCGTGGATATCGGCCGAGAGCCGATGGGCGTCCAGGGCGGTCAGGTCTTGGCTGGGCATGGTGCGGGGTCCTTGCGGTGGTCGGCGCCTGCCAGAGGGCGCGCTCGCCAGGGCGGCGGTCAGCGCGGTGCGCTGCGTTGCTCTTGCTCGCGGCGGGCCTTGGCGCAATCGGGGTGGTCGCGCAGGCTGGCGTCACTGCGGCACTGGCGCTCGATGCAGACCCACAGCGCCACCATCACCCGGCCCTCGCAGCGCTCGCTGGGGCTGAGGGCACGGGCCTGAACCACCACCGGTTCAGCATCCCGGTCGGGCTGGCGAGCGGTGGCGGGCGGCGGTGTCGGGGCCGGTGCCGCGGCACGCGGCGCGGTGACGGTGGCCACGACGGCGGGTGCGGGTGCAGGCGCACTTGAAGGTGCAGGCGCGGCGGCGGGTGCCGGGTAAGCCGCGGCTGGCGCTGCGCCGGTCGGGCTGTTGCCAGCGGGCGTGCCGGTGGTGGCGGTGCGGCTGGGGTCGGCTGTGGCGGTACGTTGCGCGGTGGGTGTGGCCTCGGGTGCTGGCGGCAGCCGGGTGATCGAGGTGGCCAGGCTGGGCGGACCGCCTGCGACCACCGGCGCGACGACCGGCGCTACCGGCGCAACCGGCACTGCCGGCGCTGGTACGGGCGTGGCTGCAGGCTTGGGCGAAGGTGGGGGCTGGCGCTGCGCTGCCTTCGGCGCAGCCGGCGGTGTGGCAGGAGCGGTGACAGGTGCGGTGACAGGTGCGGTGACAGGTGCAGCGACCGCTGCGGTGACCGGTGCTGCGCTGGGCGCCGCATCGGCGGCAACCGCGACGACCGCGCCCGCCGCACCGGTGATCGCAGCCACCGGCACGGGCAAGGTGTTCGACGCGCTGGCGGGCTCGGCCGCTGCAGCAAGTGCCGGCACGGCACTGGCCGCAGTATCTGCGGCACGCGATGCGGTGTTGCCTGCGGGTGCGGGCTTCAGTCCCAGCCACAACGCCAGGCCTGCAGCACCGGCCACACCCGCCAACAACGGCCAACGCCGTGAGCCCGATCGTTCGGCAGGCCGGGGCGCGCCATCGGTGCCAGGCCGTACAGCCGGCCGGTCAGCGGGTAGGCCCGGGCGGCGCTCTCCATCCCAGACTGCAGCACCGTCGAGCGGTGCGCTGACGGCCGAGTCCTCGGGCCGGGCGTCGCTGCGGCCTGTCAGGGTGGGCTCGGTGCGGGCGCTGGCAGCTGCTGGGGCGCGGGCCGGGGGTGTGGGCAACACGGGTGCCGGGGGTGGCGCCGTGGGTGTTGCTGGTGCTGCGGCGCCGGCCTCGACCCGCTGCGTCGGTGTGTGTTCGGGTTCAGGTGCGGGTTCGGGCGCGGCTGCCGCTGGCGGCACCGGGCGGGCCAGGATCTCGGTGGCCGCATGGGCCTGCAACCTGCTGGGTGACACCGCCAGCGTGGCCGGTGGGGCGGGCGTGGGTGCCGCCGCATCCGCCGGCCGCAGCTGCGACAGGTCGAGCAGGGTCGGTGCTGCGGCACTGTCGCCGGGACTGGCGCTGCTGGCGCTGTCGGTGCGCACCGCCCCAGGCGCCACGCCCCGGCCCATGATCTGGGTGCGCTGCCAGTCCGGCGCGTCGGGCATGGCGTCGGGCCGGGCCGTGACCGGCGCTGCAGGCAGGCGGTCCAGGCGGGCGCGCAGGGCGGCCACGCTTTGCGGCCGGTCGGCCGGCCTGGGCTTGAGCATCCAGTCCATGCACAGCAAAAAGTCGGGCGTGCAGCCGTCCAGCGCCATGGCCGCCAGCGGCGGCATCTCGTCGTCCAGCGCCCGCGAGGTGGACGGCAGCGGCGCACGCCCCAGCAGCAAGTAGTGCAGCGTGGCGCCCATCGCGTACAGGTCGGTCCACGGCCCTTGCTTGACCGAGCTGGACTCGCCGTACTGCTCGATCGGCGCATAGGCCGGCTTCAGGATGGCGGTCAGCGCCACGCTCTTGTCGGCCAGCACCCGGCGTGCGGCGCCGAAGTCCAGCAGCACCGGCCGGCCATCGGGCGCCAGGATGATGTTGTCGGGCGAAATGTCGCGGTGGTAGACGCCCTCCTGGTGCAGGCGCTCGACCGCGCCCAGCAAGGGCCGCAGGATGTCGAGCAGCCAGGCCTGGTCCGGGTTGCGCGCCAGCTGCCGGCGCACCGCGTGCAGGTTGTGGCCGGTGTAGTAGGGCATCGCCATGTAGGCGGTGTTGTTGCCCTCCCAGTAGCGGTGCACCTTGACCAGCGACGGGTGGTCGAAGCGCGCCAGCAACCGGGCCTCGTTGACAAAGGACTTCAGCCCCAGCGAAAACGACTCGGCGTGGGACTGCGACAGCAGCGAGACATGGAACGACGCGGTACGGCCCGCCAGTTGCGCCGGCATGTACTCCTTGATCGCCACCTCGCGCTCCAGCGCATGGTCAAACGCCAGGTAGACGATGCCGAAGCCGCCAACACCCAACACCCGCTTGAGTTCAAACTCGCCCAGCCGTGTGCCACGGGGCAAGGCGCTGGGCGGATCGTCGTCGAGGTTGATCATGCGTGGTGCAGGATACCAGCGGCCCCGGCGCGCGCAGCCCCGGTAACACCCCCGCTCAGGGTGGGGGGTGCAGCGGGGTGGTGCGGCACACGGGCCGGGCCGCCCGGCACCCGGCAGGCCGCGCGGCGCGGGTCTAGCGTGCGGCCTTCAGCGCGTCGGCAATGGCCTGGTTGGCCGCAGCGATGGCATACAACATCAGGCGGGCACTGGCCGGGCCGTCCAGTTCCAGCAGCGCATCGACCCGGGGCGCCGCCGGGCCGCTCACCAAGCGCCGCCCCAGCGACAGCAAGGGCAGCAACGGGTCGGCGCCAGCGCCAGCGGCCGGCACAGGCGCTGGCGCCGCCCGCAGGCGCGCAAACTCACCGGCCAGCAGCAGGGCTTCGTCCAGATTGACCAAGGCCAACTGTGCGTGGGCGTGCACCAGCGCCGCCGCAGGGGCGGGCGCCAGCTCCATCAATGGCGACAGCGTCGACGCCGGCGCGGTCGCGGCAGCGCCTTCGGCATCGCTGTAGCCCGACACCCGCTGCCCGCCCGCCTCCAGCGCGCTGAAGTTCAGCGCCATCGCCAGCGACAGCCCCTCCACATCCTGGGTCGGGTAGGCCAGCCTGGCGCTCAGGTTGCCCAGGCCGATGCCGGCGGCAGTGCGCTGCACCAGCTTCATGCCGGTAGGCGCCAGCGCCAGGTAGCGCCGTGTCGTCTCGCCCGACTTGCCGTCCAGCAGCACCGGCGCGCCCGGCCGGCTGGCGGGCTCGGTGCTGGGGTAGACGGCGCCAATTTCGCGCACCACCGTGCCGGCGTCGGCCAGCACCACGCCGGCTGCGGCCAGCCGCGCCTGCAGGTCGGCCCAGCCGCGGTCGGTCAGGGCTTGCAGCGCGGCGATGTCGGGTTGGCTGCGGTAGGCCAGCGTGGCGGGGCCGTCGTTCAGCCGGGTGCCCGAGACCTGGCCCAGCAGCCTGCCGTCGTGGGTCTGGGTGGCCAGCTCGCCCGACTGGTCGAACAGCAGCAGGTACTCGGCGATGTAGACACGCTTGCCCTTCAAGTTGATCGCACCACTGGTGCGCGGCGCACGCACGGCCTGGCCGATCGGCCGGGCCAGAGCGGCGCCGATGCTGGTGGTGCTCATGGGCACCAGCGGCCGGGCGGGGGCTGCGGTCTGCGCGCTGGCGCCTGCCATCAGCAAACCCAGCAAGCTGGGAAGGATCATGTGGGCCGCGCGTACCGTCATCGGCGTATTTTCGGGCAAGGCCCGGGCGATTGGCGGGTTGTTGGCCCGGTCCTGCCGCCAGACGGGGGCAAGCGCCGGC
>JBBQAH010000233.1:0-2524 GCA_038316145.1 Burkholderiales bacterium | reverse complement strand
GTGCTCTTGCAGCGCAGCCGGTACATGTTGGCGGTGGGGCCGCCGAGATCGCTGACGATGCCGGTGAAGCCTTGCACCTTGTCGCGCATGGCCTCGATCTCGCGGATCACCGAGTCCTCGCTGCGGCTCTGGATGATGCGGCCCTCATGCTCGGTGATCGAGCAGAAGCTGCAGCCACCAAAGCAGCCACGCATGATGTTGACGCTGAAGCGGATCATCTCCCAGGCCGGGATCTTGGTGGCGCCGTCATGGCGGCCCTGCGCATCGGCATAACTCGGATGGGGCGACCGCGCATACGGCAGGTCGAACACATGGTCCATCTCGGCAGTGGTCAGCGGCACCGGCGGCGGATTGATCCAGACGTCGCGCGGCTTGCCGCCGATGTCATGGCGTTGCACCAGCGCGCGCGCATTGCCTGGGTTGGTCTCCAGGTGCAGCACGCGGTTGGCATGGGCGTAGAGCACAACGTCGCGTTTGACCTGCTCGTAGCTGGGCAGGCGGATCACCGAGCGCTCACGCGGCGGCATGCGGATGCGGCCGGCGGGGCGCAGCGCGGACATGCCGACCAGCTTGACTGGCTGCTCGGCCGGTGCCACGCCCGCCGGGGCGTCATCCTTGCTGCAGGTCGTACCCTGCGCCTCGGCTTGTTCGGAGGTCGTCTGGTAGGGGTTGATGTGCTCGTCGATGCGGCCGGGCAGGTCAACCTCGCTGGAATCGATTTCGAACCAGCCTAGGGCGCTGGCATCGTCATCGCGGCGCACAAAGGCCGTGCCGCGCACGTCGGTGATGTCGCGCACGGCCTCGCCAGCGGCAAGGCGGTGGGCGATTTCGATGATCGCGCGCTCGGCGTTGCCATACAGCAGCAGGTCGGCCTGGGCATCCACCAGGATCGATCGCCGCACCTTGTCTTGCCAGTAGTCGTAGTGCGCGATGCGGCGCAGGCTGGCCTCGATGCCGCCGAGCACGATCGGTACCTCGCCAAAGGCCTCGCGGCAGCGCTGGGTGTAGACCAGCGAGCAACGGTCGGGCCGCGCACCGGCCTGGCCGCCGGGGGTGTAGGCATCGTCGCTGCGCGCACGGCGGTCGGCGGTGTAGCGGTTGATCATCGAATCCATGTTGCCGGCGGTGACGCCAAAAAACAGGTTCGGTGCGCCCAGTGCGGCAAAGGGCTCGGCGCTGCGCCAATCGGGCTGGGCGATGATGCCGACGCGAAAACCCTGGGCTTCGAGCGTGCGGCCGATCACCGCCATGCCGAAGCTGGGGTGGTCGACATAGGCGTCGCCGCTGATGATGACGATGTCGCAGCTGTCCCAACCCAGCGCATCCATCTCGGCGCGGCTGGTCGGCAAAAAGGGCGCGCTGCCGAAGCGTTTGGCCCAGTAGGGCCGCCAGCTGGTCAGCGGCTTGGCAATCGTGCCGGACGTTGGCGCATCGGTGACAGAAGGCACAGGCAGGGCTGGGGGATAAAAGAGGCATTGTCCCCCGCCTGCGCTTGCGGTGGGGTGGCAAGGGCTTGAGTGGCCGGCGAGGCCGGCTCGCCCCGCCACGTTCTTAGCATCCTCCCGGAGACCCCATGAAGACTCGCATCACCGAATTGTTCGGCATCCAGCACCCCATCATCCAAGGCGGCATGCACTATGTCGGCTTTGCCGAGCTGGCCGCGGCCGTCAGCAACGCCGGCGGCCTGGGCATCATCACCGGGCTGACCCAGCGCACGCCCGATTTGCTGGCGCAGGAGATCGCCAAGTGCCGCGCGCTCACCGACAAGCCCTTCGGCGTCAACCTCACCTTCTTGCCAGTGCTCACCGCGCCCGACTATCCCGGCTACATCAAGGCCATCCTCGACGGCGGTATCAAGGCGGTGGAAACGGCGGGCAACAACCCGCAGAAGTGGCTGCCGGCGCTGCACGAGGCCGGTGTCAAGGTGATCCACAAGTGCACCTCGGTGCGCCATTCGCTCAAGGCGCAGGCCATTGGTTGCGACGCCGTCAGCGTCGACGGTTTTGAATGCGGCGGCCATCCGGGCGAGGACGACATTCCCAATTTCATCCTGCTGCCACGCGCCGCTGATGAGCTGACGATCCCCTTCGTGGCTTCGGGTGGCATGGCCGACGGCCGCAGCCTGGTGGCCGCTTTGGCGCTGGGCGCCGAGGGCATGAACATGGGCACCCGCTTCATTGCGACAAAAGAGGCACCGGTGCATGACAACGTCAAGCGGGCCATCGTCGCGGCCAGCGAGCTTGATACCCGGCTGGTGATGCGCTCGCTGCGCAATACCGAAAGGGTGCTGCGCAACGCGGCAGTCGACCGCTTGCTGGAGAAGGAAAAGGCCCTGGGCGCCAACCTCAAGTTCGAGGACATCATCGACGAGGTGGCCGGTGTCTACCCCAAGATCATGATGGACGGCACGATGGACGCTGGCGCCTGGTCTTGCGGCATGGTGGCCGGCCTGATCCACGATGTGCCGACGGTCAAGGAGCTGATCGACCGCATCATGGCCGAGGCCGACACGATCATCCGCCAG
>JBBQAH010000261.1:0-1549 GCA_038316145.1 Burkholderiales bacterium | reverse complement strand
GTCGGACACCTGCCATTCGCAAGCCGCGCGTGATGGTGCGGCTGGACACGCTGGCCAGGCCCGATGTGCGCAACCGCGCGGAAATCTGCTTCGCCGTTTCACGTCGCATGACTTGGGCCAGTCGAACGGCACAATCATCCGCGATGGCGTCCGTTTTCTTTAGTCCACCCAGTCGTCGCTGCTGCTTCGGCAATCCAGTTGTTCTGTCGAATCCGCAAAATATTTTCCGCGCCCAGGTGTGAGTTTTGCTAAAAACTCTGCCGATGTCGGCCCAGCTATCGTTGCACCCGCGCATAACGTGGACAGCCTTGGCAATATCCGGCGTCGTTCTTTTACCACGGGCCATGTCAGAAAATACCACAAAATGTCGAAAATATTCAGAAATTTTTTTAACGAGATGTAAACAAATCTGATCAGCTGTGACATCATTTGCATTTTACGCGTTATTTGTCTTTCCGATTTTTGTCGTCGTACCGCGGCAATTTTCCGCTAACAGAACTGGCGATATGCGTGGGCGACTTGATTGGTTCAAAATGCCCCTAGCGAGTTTGACCATAATACCGCTAGGCGTTCCAATTCCCTGTCTCGCACTGTAGGTTCCGGATTTCTGCTCGCAGAAATATGACGCAGTGACATGGCGTGCCCCCACCCCCTCGAACCCCTGGGCAAAATTTGAGCTCAATCGGACCACAGGGACAAAAGTTATGTCAAAATCTCCTGAGCACCCACGAAGCCCCACAGAACATGAAAATGACGAATGATAGTATGGTGGAACGCCCTGTACACTGCAGACTTAACTGTCATTGGTACTGATTGAATAAATATCCAATTGGGCTGCTTGACCGGAACTGCCGCAGTTTCTGTTCCACATTCAACGCAGGCTGCCCGCGATTACTCTGATAGTCAACATTTCTCTCTCTCAGAATATGCTCACACAGCAAGCTACTCTGTTACCATATTGAAGTCCCCCATCCACACACGGCCTGCAAATTTTCCCTACGAGAAAATTTTGCTCGGATATGGGAACCGGCGCTATATAAAACATATAGTCACCGGTTGAAAACGCACAGGTCTCCATCTCCATTGGAAATTGAGACTGCGTCAATAACTATTGGCGTCGTTAAAGTAAAGTGGGCATTCCGTAGTAAATTACCGTTTCTGCACCTGTTATAACACCAATACTTTCCAAGACGTGTGGGTCAACCACGCTGATCTGGCAGCGGGGCATGGACAGCCTCTCCAAGCGATTAAAGTTTGCAAAGTCCTCTTGCGTAATGCTTACGAGTTTGAGATCCTCGAGAGCCAGCGTAGTTATATGTGGCTTGTTGGAGCCCAGAATTTCGGATACAGTAGAACCTCCGCGTTTGCAATGACGCAGGCACCGAATTTCTACTCGGTTGTCTCAGACTCTCTGCTGTGTGCACTGAATTGACTGCGTGTGTGAATGAGCTGACCGAACCAAGGTTTTGGTATCGCTGTACAATAAAAATACACCGATGACGTCATTGCAATAACGGAGGTTCTACTGTAATCAGGATGGAATGAAACA
>JBBQAH010000302.1:0-2478 GCA_038316145.1 Burkholderiales bacterium | reverse complement strand
GTGGATGTGCAGCTGCTTCGGCAAGGTGTTCATCCGCAGCTGGCTGGGAATGGGGTTTCCCTTCAGGTCATGGTTTCTTTGTCCATCCTGGGAGCTAATGAAGAGCTCAGTTTCTGGTATTCACAACTGGAGGGTGTAAATCAGCAATCTCTATCCAGTAATCGTGGCACCATTAAGCTTTTCATTGATGGGTTGAAGGAGTTGGTGCGTAGTGCGCAGGTTAAGAAGGACCCTGTTCGCGTACAGCAGGTTCTTGCTGAAGTTGTGACATTCCCTCGCGTAGCAGTCCCTGACCCAACTACAGTAACTGCTCAAGCAGCACTTGCTGAGGAGCATAGAAGAGCAGAGTATCATCAACATGAAGCTTTCATTGCTAAGCAGGCACTAGGACCAGCTGAAAATGAGAAGCGCAAAGCATTACGACGCGAGCAGTATGCTAAGAAAAGGAAACTCAGCGCAATAGAGAAGCATGCACAGATTCATGCTGTAGTATTGAACAACATTTTACAGCAACACAAGCACCAGCAACGCAAGCACCTGCAACATCAACTGCAGCAATATACACCAAAACAGCAATTGCATGCAGCGCAGCAGCAGATTCTGAAGTTGACAAAGCAGATAGAAGAACTGAAATGCAATCTGAATGTTACAAAAAGTAATCTGAATGAGGCACATGATCTGCTCTGTCAAATAAAAGATGAAATTGATGAGGGAAGTATGGTGCTGACCAAAGATGGATGTGAGTTCTCCAGTGATATGCGGTTACTGGTGATGAAGTTGATCTCAGCCAAAGTGCCTTTTGCTGAAGTGGGTCCTGTGATTGTTGCAGTGAGCAGTAGTGTAGGGGTGCAAGTACCCGAAGTGCCTTCAGTGCGCACTGTTGCTAGAATCGCGGGAGAAGAGTTGACAGCAGTGAACCAGCAACATCTGGCTGAAGTTCTTCCCACTGCTGGTGCACTGACGCTGATGTCTGATGAAACATCAAAGCAAGGCAAGCAGTCATTAGTGTGTGCTGTGTCCACTGAAGATGGCTCTGACTTTCTTATGTCACTGCGCGAGCTGGGGGACAAGTCTGGTTGTTCGATGCTGCAGGTGTTGAATGAAACGCTGAGAGATTTGGGGCAGGTTTCTGGTAGTAGTGACCCAGAGAATTTCGCGCGGCAGATGTTCTTGCAGCTCCAGAATACCATGAGTGACCGAGCATCCACTTGTGTGAAGCTGAATGAGCTGATTAGCAGCTACCGCAACAAACTGGTGCCCAAACTTATCGAGAACTGGGACAAATTAGATGTGGTGCAGCAGGCAGGGCATTTGCGCGTGCGTAACTTCTTCTGTGGGTTGCACCTTCTGGTCAACTTTGCTGACACACTGAGCTCGGTGATGAAGGAATTCGAGCTGACAGTGTCGAGTGGTGCGCAGCTGGGAAGTGTGAAAACAGGTGTGGGTTTCCAGGGTAATAGGGATGAGTCAGGAGTGGTGCGGCTTGTCTGTACACTGTGCAAGGCATTTGCCAACCATGGTGGAAAGGACAATGTGTCTGACTACAGTGCTTTCCAGCACTACCTGAAGCGGGAGAGGATCATGATGCCAAAGTTGGCCAACTTCAAGGGCAACCGCTTCAACATCCTGTTCTACAATGCTGGTGTTGCGTTTCTTGTTCGTAAGATTGTTCAAGAATTCGTGAAGGCAACAGGTGGTGACCGACGACTAAATCAGTCAATTGCTGATGACCTTGCTGAAGTAGTTTTCATCGCTGAGCTGAAAGTGTTGGGTCTGATCGGAAAGACCATCACATCCCCTTTTTGGCGTGTTCTTGAAGAAAAGGGCCATATCTCAGCACTGTCTGAAGTGTATGAGAAGTTGCTGGTGTGGCTTGAGGCACAGGCAGAAAATCCAGCTGAATTTCTTGAAGGTGCATCCCCCTTCACGTCTGATGATCTGAGAGTAGATGAAGTGTACTTGGCACTGATTGCCAAAGATGAGCAATTAGATGACTATGCATTCGCAGTTGCCAAAGTATCACTTCTTGCACTGGCCAACTACCTCCGACGTGCTGCACAAGACCAGCTTCCTGGTGGTGACAACCATGATCTTAGTGCTGATTTTCAGTCAACATCTTCAGTGCCAAGGACGAACAAGTTTCCAGAGACGATCTTCGGCTTCTTTGACCACCTGATGCGCTCCCGTCCAAATTCGCGAATGATTGTGAATGAGGCACTGATCATGTTCATCAAAAATCGTACTGGTTGCTGGTTAGAGAGCAAATCAGCTGAAGAGCTGAAGGTGATCATGGCGCGAGTGCGGGAAACCAAAAGTAGGATCAGCAAAGAGGGCAAAGCGACGGTCGAGGGAAACAATCGTTCGTTCCCACATGCAAAATCAATTCAGTGACTCCTAATTTTGAAAACAGTTCACCGATGAGACATACTTGTCCACTGTGTGCGCCGCCCATACAGATTGTAATACAACCGGGTAATT
>JBBQAH010000412.1:0-1662 GCA_038316145.1 Burkholderiales bacterium | reverse complement strand
TAATCCCTAGTCATACAAAATTTTCCAGAAGTTGTAACAACAACTTCACGATCGCATGGGTCAAATGTCGAATTGCCCTCAATGTTTTTTAGAAACATCATGATCGTATGACCTTTACAAGAGGATAGGAGAACTTCAGATGGCAAACTTGGTTGGTACCTCAAATGATCCAAATGTTGCTGCAGTTTTCGGGGAACATACCGCTGGACAAGCCGCCGTCATCGGTCAAAGTAATAACGGACGAGGTGTGCTTGGAGTCAGTGAAGCTGGACAGGGTGTCTGGGGCGCTAGTAGCTCTTCGACAGGCGTAGTTGGAGTAAGTAAAAGTGGCTGGGGTAGCTCAGGGGAAAGTGAAACTGGGTTAGGCGTACTGGGCAAAAGTAAATCCGGCGTGGGGGTCTGGGGAACCAGTGAAACCAACGAAGCTATTCATGCTGAAACGAATTCTAATATAGCCGCGATCGCCGCTTACAACCTTAATGCAGCGGGAACTGGATTTGCACTCTACGGCAAAAAGGAGGGAGATGCAGGATTCGCAGGCTTTTTTGATGGCAATGTTTGGGTATCTAAAAAGCTTAGTGTTGGTGGTGATATCGTTCTCGCAAATGCTGATTGTGCAGAAGATTTTGATATTGCAGGTTTAGCGAAAGTAGAACCAGGAACTGTGATGGTGATTGATTCTGAAGGGGCTTTGCGAGAGAGTGATCGCGCCTACGACAAGCGAGTCGCAGGTGTCATCTCTGGTGCAGGTAACTTTAAGCCAGGGATCGTACTGGATAAGCAAGAATCTTCTAATAACCGAATGCCGATCGCGCTTCTGGGTAAGGTTTATTGCAAAGTGGATGCGAGTTATGGAGCGATCGAAGTTGGTGATCTGCTTACGACTTCTTCTACACCTGGTCACGCGATGAAGACAGATGATCCATTAAAGGCTTTTGGAGCAGTGATTGGTAAAGCACTCCGACCTTTAGAAGCAGGACAGGGATTGATTCCGATTCTGATTGCTCTACAGTAAATCAAGGATTTGAGAAATAATCTTCACAGATAATTCTTTCCGAATGCATCCGGAGTCGCTAAGACAGTCACAGGAGGAAACTGAGTATGTCAGAACCCTATCGATTGCAAGATTGCATCTCTGCTTTAGAACCTATCCCGGATGGGCGATCAAAAAGCTTGCGGGAATTGAGCAGACATATCCGTTGGGAAAAGGGTTGGCAGGGCGTTGGAGCGCTTTCTTATCGCAATCTCAAACATACCGTGGGAGGTGACTCCATGAGTCAAACCTTTCGCGCCATTGATGGGAACAATCCCCCACAAAGTCTTCGTCAAGCCTACGATCGCCTGGGCTTTCCGCTGGGTGGTGGCATCACTCGTTTACCGGATGAACCAATTTCGCTGCGTCAAATTGCTCGACGAACGGTGGCACCGGATGTTGTTTCTTTAAGATGGTTGAGCTACAACACCTATCTCCTACCTGGATTTCAGATTCCATTTGGTCGCTGGATCGATGACAGCGTTGGGTGGGATGCCCTCTCCTGGTTTGGCATTCCTTTTGGCGGATCACTTTTAGTGATCCTGGGTTTGACGAGTCTACCCGGACTTGCGGTTGCAACCATTTTGAAACTCGCAGGTTTCGCACCGAGTAAAGTAATTCAGCAAATT
>JBBQAH010000461.1:0-3510 GCA_038316145.1 Burkholderiales bacterium | reverse complement strand
GTGACCCAAATTTCAGCCGATTTTATCAGCAAAAGTTTTTTTATTGATCCAATAGGTTTTGTGTTGGCGGAAAGGTTTTTTTCTTCTCGATTTTGAATCGAACTAAGCCATGAACGTTCAATGGTTGGAATAACCTATGGTTTGGCTCCAGAAGATTTCTAACCCGCATTTTGGACTACGTATATAAAAATATTTCTTTTGGAAAACAAATAAGCTTGAAAAGGGATATTTGCTGTGAACATGCATGGATGGGTAAATACCGACAAAATTAATTGCAAAATTGGAAGTATCTCTTTGTGGAACGAATTTCAAATGTTTAGAGATCAGCAAGCCGTCACGGTGTGTGTGTGTATGATGAGGTGTAAATGAACGGTCTGTGGCGACGAAGACACGGAAGTCAAAACGAGAGAGTTGAAGAAGACTCCTTGCGGCGTTTTGTCTCGTTTTTTGATCCGAGTGCTGTAAAAAGAAACGAAGCCACTTGGAGCCGATCCGTACGAGTACGAGAGATCGGCCCCTTCACACACTGCAGGAGACGTGAGAGTTTTGGTCGATCTTCAGTGGTGGCCTCATCATTTTCTCTCAAGACCGTGCGTGGCCATTCCGCACTTCGACGAGAGAAGTTGCCACATTATTAACAAAATGGACAATCCACTGCTGCTCTTCCTCTTTTCGTGTTTCGGCATATTTATCTCCGGTATTTTTAATTTTCCTTTCTGATATTTTCTTTGAAGGATTTCAATTGGTTTCTTTTCTAGTTTATTTATTTTAACTGTCGTGGACGATTAAACTAATATTTCGTTCTTTTATTCCTCTACAGGTGTTCTATCCCAGTATTCTGGCGGTTCACCCCAGAGTGGCTATGGTGGCGGGGGTGCTGCTGGATATGGCGGGGGTGCTGCTGGATATGGCGGCGGCAGTACCGGCGGCAGTACCGGCGGCTATGGTGGTGGTGGCGGCGGCGGCGGCGGGGGATATGACACATCCTACGGCCAGGGCAGTGGAATTTACTTTAAGAAGCCCTTACCGATCGACGAAAAGCCAATCTTCTTCCGGACTCCTTACTGGCTGCCCAATATGTATTACGGCCACTACGGGTAAGGAAGTGCCTCGTTGAGAAAGTAATGTATGTGTTCGGCAGATTAGAAAAATTATTGATAGGTTGATTGATTCATTGATTCATTGATTGGTTGATTGACTTATTCGATTGATTGATTGATTGGCCTCGTAATAATTTGAGCAGCCTCTGACTTTTTTCTTGCCTGTAGATATCCGTGGACCCAGTGGTTCGATGGCGGCCCACGTTACGTTGTCCCGATCATGCAGAGGTATCCCCACGGTGGTGGTCACACCCAAAACTACGACACGGGCTACGGTGAGCAAGATTGCTTGCAGAAATAGGCCGATTTCCGCTACTGAAGTTGTATTTTTCTCTGCCATCTTGTTGCATTTTTTCCTAATGGGTTTCATAGGTTCTCACAGTAAGACATGCGAACTTTGCGTTATAGGTGTCCAAGGAGTCGGTCAGTCTGGTTACTCGGGCACTACCGGAGCGCCGGCCTACGGATCCGGTGGTTCGTACTCCGGCGGGTCGTACGGCGGCGGTGGCGGTGATGACGGCGGCACTACCACTCCCGATCCTCTGAATGACGGCTTCAGTTTCTACAAGGGCATCCCCATTTACCAGACCTACTACGAGAAATACCTATTGCAGAAGGCACAGGCCACTACAGTGGCGCCATCTGCGAAGTAGTTATCCGCACCAACTTGTTTCCCGTTATTGTTGATTCCTACCAGTTTGAGAGCCTTTTACGTAATAAACTTGTTTTCCGCCATCAGCTGAAAAACTAGCTGTATAGTTTCTCAACTGGTTACATAGAAGAAACAACGTGCAGTACTACGAGAGAAAACGAACATTTAATTCGACAAAAAAATTGTGTACTTATTCAAAATGATAGTTACTTTGACTGTCAATTATTGTTGAACGTTTTAGGCACTAATTTCGGCGACAAAAAGAAGATTAAATCTTGTACTTCTAAAATGTTGTGACAGAGGCGCCATCTAGTGGGAAATATTACGTTGTTTTGCACAAAGCTTGATTCTTGCTTGAAAAACTGTCAAACAGTCTCGAAAAAAATTGTTATTTTAAATGGCTTATAGCATGATCATGTTTGAACATACTGTATGTTCACTGGGTCTATCAGTCTGTCTTCCCAAGACCGCTGCGACTTCGTTCATATGCAGAGTGAAGTAAGCAAAAATAGAACGAAAAAATGTTGCATTTCCGCCTGCGGGAACAATGTGTCGCGCTGTGCTCGTGCATTACGTGGTGCCTGTCTATTGTCTCATTAGGTGCACTCGCTTAAATTCTCCTCACTTTTTTCTGTCGGAAAAAAAACACAGCGTAGTTCCCCTGCCAAAAGTTAAAGTCATGGGCTTCACCATGTGTGTTTCGTTCATCAACAACACTTCATTTTCCACCAACGATAGCCTCAATTAAATTAAATCAACTCTGTCGTATATTTCCAGTGTAATTTGCATTAGTGAATTATTAAATCTCTTCGATTTAGACATGGATGGAAGCGTTTTGTGAATTTTTAGTTGCCCTGTAAATAGTAACTTAATCGTTAACATCACCGGCAATCATGGCAAAAGTTGCAACGTAAGTACTGAACTTCCTTTTCATCCAGAAACCTTTTTCTGTCGAACTTGAATAAATAAATTTAATATTTTGTCTTGTTTTTTTTTCTTGCCTCAAAACAGGTACGATGCCCCGTGCGTGGTCCTCGGGATGGACCGATTATGGTAATGGGAATAGCTTTGATATTTTTTTACGAGTTTTTCCCGTCATTTTTTTATCGCGATTTTCCTTTTTCTTCCCTTTTTCAGGTGGATCTTTCTTTTGTCCAGCGTGTGCATGCCCTTTTTCCTTGCCGCGTGGACCCTCTTTTTTCGCGGTATCCTCCGCATCCATCAGTACCGGACCACGAGGCGAAAGGCCAAAGCCACCCCGAATCAGGCCCACAGTAACGTGCAAATGTTCAAGTACTTTTACGAGGACGTTGACACCGCCTGGATCACGGCCATCCGGGATGCCGCAGACACGCTGGTGTCCACGCGCTTTCGCGCCGGTCAAGTCATGGTACGAATGTACAATTGCACCAAATGAAATTCCTGCGAACTCCGACAAACAGTTTGTTGTATTTAATATAATTTATTTTCATTTTATTATGACCAGGTAGTTTCTCCAGGCATACGATGATTAAGTCTATTGGTATTTATAATTCTAGCATGGAAATTAATTTGAATATTTAATTAATTAATTAATTAATTAATTAAATTTCATGTTCGGTTTGAGTGAATAAAAATCGATATGAAGGGATTTTTGTACGGTGTATGAGCGAAGTTGTTAGTTTTGATGTCCCTGCTTGCTCACCGTGATTTTTTTATCGCGGATAAAAGATTTCGCCCGGCTAGCCTCAAAAAGGGAAGGAAGTCCAGCCACAAGCA
>JBBQAH010000376.1:0-2863 GCA_038316145.1 Burkholderiales bacterium | reverse complement strand
CCGCAGTGCCCGACTCAGGCGCACCGCTTCTTTGGCCCGGTCTGAGACCTGATGCTCGACGACCAGCAAGTCGAGGTCAGAGTCAGCATGTGCGTCGCCCCGTGCATACGAGCCGAACAACACGATGCGTTCAGGGCTTGCGGCAGCGATCAGTGTGGCCACCGCTTGTTGAATGGTGTCTTCACTGATCATGTTTTTTTGGGTCGTGACTCATTGTGAGGCCATGCGTTCGAGGGCAGATTGAAGTGCAGGAAGGTCCTTCTCGACGACAGACCATACGGCGGCCAGGTCGATGCTGAGGTAGGCATGCGCAACGACATTGCGAAAGCCCGCCAGCGCAATCCAGCGCACCTGCCGCTCGGTGGCCTTGATGGCATCCGACAGGCGCTGGCTGGACTCGGTGAGCGTCTGCAGATTCCTGAGCACGGCGTCCTGAACCAGAGGCGACGACTCGAAACGATCACGGTCGCCCCCTGTGTACGCGGCGATGCGTGCGATGCATTCGCGCATGTGTGCAAGCAGCAGGGCGTCGGCCTGCGGGCCGGGTTTCACAGCGCAATCGCCTCGGCCAGCACCGAGGCGCGCATCGCCGGATGCAGCCCCTGTTCGGTCACGACATCAACCTTGCGGCCGAGCAGCCCCTGCGCGTCCATCAGCAGGCCGCCGAGCGCCAGCCCGGTCGTGCCGGGTGCCAGCGTCACCAGCAGATCGACGTCGCTTTCATCGTTTGCATCGCCGCGCGCCATCGACCCGAACACGCGCACGTTCGTGACACCGAGCTTGTGGGCCATCGAGAGCAGTTCCAGGCGGTGGGTTTCTATCAACGGATGCATGGCTTGCGTCTCCCGGTTGGGCACTTCGGCCTCGATCACCAACAAGCCGATGTCGGAGCCTGTGTCGGCGTCACCACGGGACTGTGAGCCGGACAAGATGATGCGTTGCGGCAGGGGGGCGGCCGCAAGACGGCCAACGGCTTGGTGGATGATGGCTTGGGTGTCCATGGCGCCGATCATTCTTGCCCATCAAGGTGTATCAACGCTGCCTTGACCTGGGCCTTGCGCTCTTTCTTGCCGGGCCAGTCGGTGAACTTGTAGGACTCGCGCAAGGCCAGCGCGGCAGCGTGGCGTGACGCCGCCATCGACAGGGTCAGTGCGTAATTCAGAAAGTCCGCGCGCACGCCGTCGAAGGCTGAACCTGGCTTGTACTGCTTGCGCTGTTGCTCGTCGGCCAGCAGCAGTCGGAACTCGGCCAAGCGGCTGGCGGCGGCCTCGGCTTCGCGCTCTTCCGGGCCCATGGCGGCGATGCGCTCGGTGCGCGCCTGGGTTGCTGCGCCTTCGCGCTGCAGCACCGCTTGCTGGTCACGCAGTTGACGGGCTTTGGCGTCTTCGGCCATCGCACCGTAGCCCACGGCGGTCTTGGCGCCAAAGCCAAGCCAGGCAAAGGCGTGGCGCAGCGCGGCTTGCATCAAGGTTTGCCACTGGCTGTTGTCGGCCAGATCGGGGGCGGTGCGGGCCAGCAAGGGCAGGTTGCACTGGACATGGAAGACGAAGCCTGAGCCCGGCGGCACGGTGAGAAAGTTGATCGGGTTGGGTTGGCCGGACTCGTGCGGGTTGGCGCCGTTCAAGCTTTTGGCGTCGTTCTGGTAATAGTGCGACTGGTGCGGCGTCATCACCTCGACCTGCAGCCGGTCGCCGGCGATCTGCGGCAATATGTCCCAGAAGAGCAGCGCGCCGCGCTGAAACACCGAGGGTTCGTCGGGGTCGGCGGCAGGGTCCGGCAGACCGAACAACGCGTCAATGGCCGCTGGCGTCCAGCCCTGGTCATCGCCCCATTGGTGGTCGGCCAGCTCACGCGCGGCCTGGCGCAGCACGCCTTTGACGCCGCTGCCGGGCAGGTAAGGCAGGCCGTAGGGGTTGAGAAACGCAAAGCCGTTCTCCAGCGGATGGGCATGGCCGAGGCCGGTGGTGAACGGCGCCACCGCCACCGCATCGAGCACCAATAGGCGGCCCTGTGCTGCCAGCGGCGCGGCCAGCGCGGCCTGGCGTTGGCGCAGCGCGACCAGCAAGGCTTGGTCTGAGGGGTTTAAACGTCGCGCGCTGTCAAATGCGGCCTTTTTGTCCTTGCCGGTGAAGCCCTGCTCCCACAGCGGCAACAACATGCCAAAGCGCAGACCGGGCGAAGCCTGTGAAAAATCGGTGCCCACACCCAGGTAGGCCGGAACTGCGGCGATCGCCATCTCAAGCCTCCCTGACGCCAGTGACCGGGTCAGACTTTTCGCCAGCAGCGGGCGCCATTTGGCGGGCCCAGCGCAGCCAGGCAAACGCCTCGGCCGTGATCTGCTGAAACGGGCCGGGCTCGGCCTTCATCAAGGCTTGCATCACGGCGCTGAAATCGGCGCTGGGCAGGGCTTGCGGAAACTGCCGCTGCAGCCAGTCGCGTAGGTGGTCACCCAGGTCGCGGCAGTGGCGCTGTGAATCTTTGCTGCCCTTCTCGTGCAGAAAAGCCAGCACCTGCATCAGGCCGCTGTTCATGATCAGCGCCGGCACGCTCTTGGCCAGGTTCTGATACGGCTTGCTGCAGCCTTGGCAACGTTTCCAGGTGTCGGCGGCGCGCTTTTGCTCCATCGTTTGGGCCATGGTGTCAGCCCTCCTGCATGGTCAGCAGCACCAGGCCGCGGCCGGTGGTGGCGTCGCCGCCAATCTGGATCAGCTTGCCGTCTAGGGCGGTCTTGAGCTTGACCAGCACCTCGTCGGCCTCCAGCTTGTCGTCGGCCCGGCCGCTGCGGGTGGCGCTGGCCAGCAGCGGGGCCAGCAGCAGTGCCTCGGGCGGCAGGTTCTCGGTGTAGAACAGGCCGCCGTCGGAT
>JBBQAH010000533.1:0-1974 GCA_038316145.1 Burkholderiales bacterium | reverse complement strand
TGGCCGGCTCAGCCACATGGGCGCGCTGATAGCGGACCGGAGAAGGCACGGATATCGTGGAGAGTTGGGGACTCGCGGAACGTCGCGTGCCCACGAGGGGTTTGGTGGTGGCGGCGGCGGTGGTGAAAAGGCGTGCCGGTCGCCCCGGTAAGCGTCGCATCGATTCGGACTTTTCGCTCCCCTAATAATACAGGCAAAAACAGGATGTTATTGTCAAGTAGAGACTCACCGACTCAAGTATACCTCAATCATCCCTCATTACCATAACTTTATCCGTGTGTATTATTAAAAGAATCAAAATATGTGTATATTTTTCATTAACTGCAAAATCATAAATATGATTTTCATTTCATATCCCATTTTACCGACTGCGCACCAGGAACGTTTGACATTTGGGAAAGACGGGTGTGACAGCCCACACCGGATACACGACATTTAGGGGGCAAATCCTAACAACGCACTGTTTACCGTGGAAATGTCGCGATCTTCCCAGGACTCCTCCTCACTGGCAATGGACTTTCCCAGTGTCGGCGACGGCTCTGGGCTGTCTGAAAAGAGCAAAAAACAACGCCAGGATTAGCTCCACAATTCGGAATGCAATCGTGCACGTGTTAATTTAATTTAATTAATTAATTAATCAATTGATGGCGTCGATAGGTTTAGTCAATCAATCAATCAATCAGTCAGTTGCGCTACGTTCGATAGGTTTGCTTGGTCCCGTAGACGGAATTCTTCCCTATTTATTTATTTATTTGCGTAGCACCGCATTATTTAGTGACGTACAACTTTTCAGTTCCGTCAGGGCGCGATCCACGGCGCCATCAAAGGCCTTGGCGTCGCCGCTGCTCTGGAAAGTGAGTCCGAACTTTTTCCCATGCAACTGCCAGTGCCGGAACGTCGGCGTCACTTGGTTGTACTGTAGATCGCGGCGCATGACACACTCCAGGCAAACCTACACCGCAAAAACCCAGAATAGACCTGATTATTCAGGTGATGCAATCGCGACGGGAAATGTGGGCTCACAGCGCGCGTCATCCTCACGGCAATCTTACCGTACAGTCACGATTGTGTCATGTCAGGAATGAAAACTAACCGATTCGTCGCTTATCCGATGGCCGGTGATGAGGTACTGGACTTTGCTTTTCGTCTTCAGGGCCGGCAAGGTTGTTGGCGCGTCACCGCAGCCGGTACCACCGCCGCCGCTGCCGCCATCATAGCCCTCAACCGCTGCGACCGGATGCGTGGCAAAGGTGGAGAGACGGCGCAATCCGACGTAACTCAAACCGCCGCCCACCGCTGATGTCCATCCGCCGGTCGAGTCGTCACGTGTCATCACCTGAGCGCGAACTCGAACGAGACACTCATCGCTGAAACAAGGAAAACAAACACATTAAATTATTAAACATATAAATAACTATATACTATATGTATACTATATGACGTCATCGGTCAATTACTCGGACTGTACTACAGCATTATTAACTAAACCGCATCGCATGAAAACAACTTACAATTATCCTGGTACTGTAGATATATATTTTTTTTTTATTATAATTATTATCTATCATTACTAACTATTATATATATATATATATCCATTAATTATAATACTGTTTTAAATCTGTTAATTATTATTATGCATGTAATTCTTAAAATGAAAATAATTTGGCAATTTAGTTTCTTTAATTCCATACCGGCATGGCTTTTAATTAAATATTAATCTCTATCTACTAAGCAAGCAATTCATAGCGAAAAATGAGCAGTACGAGGCTTGGCGCCTGGGATGGCCCCTCCCTGTATCTTTCGAAGTGTGGCAGCTACGACAAATCTGAATAGCTCATTCGATGCCCACGCATCGATTTACCTAGTGGGATGGATATTTAAATTGAAAATTTTTAAAAAATGAAATTTTTATTAGCAAAATAAAATTAAAAATTAGATTTTTTAATTTTATAATAGAAAATCATTTTAAAA
>JBBQAH010000364.1:0-2714 GCA_038316145.1 Burkholderiales bacterium | reverse complement strand
ATTGATTGGTTGACCGATCGATCGATTGATTGATTGACATGATGACTGATCGAAACGAATCGGGACCGTTATATCGATTTTCAGCCTTTTCATGTTATATTTCGGTTGTCTAATGGTAAACGATACGGCTCCCTTATATTAATGGCGGAAATAAGCGGCGTATTTTGTTTTATCCGTGTGTTACCGCATAATTTATTTTCATCTGTTTTAATCGTCTAATAGTGTCGCCGTTAACATTCTGAACAGAACATACGAGATAGTTTTCTCTGTTTTTTTTTTTCAAAACAACATATTATCTTTAACTTTCTGCGCTTTTTCCTGTTTTCCTTGATATTTAATACTATGAATTATATCGTTTCATATTACCCAGGTTGATTAATGTAGTGTAGATAATGACATTGTATTTACCAGTCCTTGCGTGCAAGTTGGTTACGGCGGATTTGCGACCACCACAACCACGTGCCGTACTAATTTGTTTCCCCTCCTTTTCTCTTCCACCCAGCCAAATTGGCCTTCGTCCCACCGGAAGCTTCCTACAAGTTCGTCGCGGTGTCGTCGTCGTCAGAGAGCACAACCGACAGCAAGCCGGATCGTTTCAACATCGTTTTAAATGATCCCCTTGATTGGCACTTTGTCCCGAAGGAGCTGGATGCGGTGGACGCGTTCTACGCGCAAAGTACAAGAGGGGAGAAAATCGCCTGCATGTGCGTATTGCCCTGCGTTGGTAATGTTATCGGGGAAGGCTTTTTCTGGGCAAGGAAAAAGCTTATGCAACGAGGTACTACTGCTAATGTGTGTAGTGTTTCCCCCGTTTCAGGTATATGCGTACCTCGATGGAAGCACGATGGACAATGCTCTTCAGTCACGGAAACGCAGTGGATCTCGGCCAGGTATGTTTAATTATTTTTATGTACTTATGTACATAAGTATTATTATTACCTGTATTTTGTTTTTATTTTAATGGAAATAAACACAATTATGTTTGATCAATTCCTTGACACCGGCAGCTTTTATTTAAAACAACCAAACCAAAAGTACCGGACCAAAAAGTAAATGCTTTCGTATGTTGCTTAAAAATTCGACATCGAGATACGGCCAAATTGCGATGCAGGAAATTTAAAAGTTAGTTTTTGGGCGCTTTCTGTAATTTGATGATAGTATTCCGTTTCACAATTTTCTGATCTATTTATGTTTCTGATCCAGTGGCAGGCTATACTCATCGGTCAATTCCTCATACGCTTAACAGGGAATCGATAAGATTCCTTTGATTAAAGATTAATTTTTGAAAAATCAGAGAAAGTTTGACGGTTATTACTTATCGCCAAGCTACTCTTTCCAACTCGTAGGCGCTGATCGCGCTTCTACAACATTTCCGATTTATATGTGAAATGTGTATAATCATGGCACATTTATGGGTTGCGGCACAATGTGGATTTCTGTAAATGTTTTTGCAGATGTGCAGTTTTTACTGGGCTCTCGGGAAACGCCTGGGCGTCAACATTTTCAGCTATGATTACTCGGGATATGGCATGAGCTCCGGCGCGCCAAGCGAGCAGAATGTTTACGCCGACGTGGAGGGCGCCTGGAAGTGCTTGCAAAAACGCTACGTCAACATTCGCCCGGAGAATGTCATCCTTTATGGTCAGAGCATTGGCACGGTGGCAGCGGTGGACCTCGCTACCAAGGAACGCTTTGGCGGTGTGATCCTGCACGGGACCCTAGGTAATTATATTGCTCCTATTTTACCGGGAGACTAACCACATTTCTTCCGGTAATTGACTCTCATATGTTTTGCCTGACATGTATGTATATCCCATCTGTTCGGGAAGATGAACATATTACGTTATCAGAAAAACGAGATTTTTGAGCCCCCACCCTACATCGTAATCAACAATCAATCAATCAACTGGACCCTATACGATTAGCGTAAGCAAACAGCCAAACAACCCTCTCCCCCCTCTTTGATCACGTAATATGTTTATCTTCCCTTCTGTGGGAATTCCTGAAACAAATGTGCAGTTATGCAGGTTAAATAGTGAGTCTTGAAAGGATTTTAGGGAAGTGTAAGAAAAACATCGAAGTGGTATTTTTGAATAACGAAAAAGATTGAGAACAAGAGAGTAACGTATACGAACAAAATTTGATCATTTAATTAGAACGAAGGAGGGGCATTTGATTGGGGTATATGGTTTAGTTAGTAACACAGAAAGATACAACAGAAAAAGATGCGGAATACAAGGGAAAAAATTGGAACGTCGCGATTAACTTAACTGGAGCTGCTTGGACTAGCCTTCTTCGTCACTGTTTTAACGTTCTTCGCGAGAACTTTCGGGAGATATCGGCCGGTCTCTTGGTCACCTTCTTAGACTGTAAACGAATTTTGTTTTAGTTTCTAATGCGGCTAAAAAAATACTCGTATTCAAGCCTGATGGGAACAAGAAATCAACAAATCAACCGATGCGTATATATTAAGAACATGTTCTTGGTGCACAGTGACTTGGAGTAATGTGGGCCTTTTTTTTCTTCAGCCAGTGGACTACGTGTAGCATTCCCGGAGACTCGGCGGAATTGGTTTTTCGACGTCTTTAGAAGGTACGGATTGAATTTGGTCAATCTAAACGAAGTCATTCATCATAGAATCGAGCAGTTTTTTCCACTTTGGGAAACTCCGATAAACAGCAGCAAAGCCACGACCGTGAACGTCAAGCCGGCCG
>JBBQAH010000323.1:0-2630 GCA_038316145.1 Burkholderiales bacterium | reverse complement strand
TATGTTCCAATATTAGTTTTCGTTTATGGTAAAGGGAAAGTAATGTAAATCAAATTGATGAATCCATTACTCCTGCCCGCAAGCCAATCAATCAATCAATCCGATATGTTAATTCGCAGTCTTCTCCCATGTTTTTTTACCAGGAGATTTGGTTCTTAACTGTTTTTTGTTTTTCATTTACTCTCCTTTATTAACAATCCGATTTATTGACATTATCCGATTATTCTCTCCCGGATCAATCTCAAGTTTCGTGCTTCTCATTCCCCTATAGGTACAGCGAAACAACATGGTCCTGCTGAAAGTGCTGACAGAAGCCTGGAAATCCTTCCTCGTCATACCTCGCGGCGTCATCTGCGATCTTCTGATTAAGGAGCAAGCCAAAGCCAAGCTCAACATTCCCGTCATCAACATGGTTGCCATCATCCTCAACGGCCAGCTCCCCATCACCCCGGCGGCCTTCTCCGAATTCCGGCCTCTCCTTTTGCTCCACATGCAGGAATCCTCCAAACCCCTCTTCACGGTGGCCGCGCTGACCATGGGCCTCTTGCTGGCACGTGCCACGGAAACGGGACTCGACCTGGCGGTGGTGGGCCAGGCCACAGACGCCGTTCGACAGCTTTTAACGGATATGATGTCCCGGGAGAAGGACAAGTTTGTAACGGTACTCCATCAACTCTCCAAGAGTTACACGGCCGTTTTGCCCATCTTTATGGCACGCATTCTCTTCCTTATTCCCACGTTGCCGGCCACCATTAAGGTGCATGCGTTGGATGTCTTGCTGGCTGGCGGGGAGTTCTTGCAGCATCCGTTTGTGGAGCTGAAAGCATGTGGGCTTTACTCTTGGATCAAGGACAGGTATGCTAAAAAACAGGTGACCTTTTCCGTGACAATATTGCATTGCGTAAACATGAACGTTAGTTCAGGTTTCCTTTTTTTTAAAGACGTACGTCACAGTGGAAAAAGTCACGTTTTTACCTTCGTAGAAGGGACACGCGTTAAGTGGACCAAAATTATGTACAGTATAGCGGCATTTATTGGCATAGAAGCTACTCTATAAAAAAACATTTCAAGAGGAAACGTGCCGTTGTGACGTGACCATAAATGTTTCTGTTTGAGTCAGTGAGTGAGTCGAGTAGTTATTGGCTAAACAAAAAGGTGTTAATATTTCGGTGTCCAAAACGGTTTCGGTCAGTAATTCGATGCCGTTCCTTGTACCGTACTGTCAATTATTGTTCAGGAAGTGACTTATCCAAGCCTAATTCTGTGCAGTTTAAACTTTAACTGTTTTTGGTCTTTTTTGTTTTGGTAGCAACGAGACGATTCAGGGTCTGACCATTGAGATCCTTCGCAAAGTCATACCGAGGATCATGACGTCACAGCTTTTGGAGCTCCTACCGGAAGTGTCGGACTTGGCCAGGCATGCTTCGCCGTTGTTGCGGCAGCAGTTCTACGATTTTTGCATGTGGCTGTACGAGCGTTTCGAAGGGACAACATCGCCGGTACGTTTCGCTGCGAATCGTTCAACCTCAATATCCAACGGTGAAAAATAAATGTGACGGGTTTCATTTAACCTTAAAAGTATAAATTCCAAATACAAACATCCTCAGGCATCTGAGTTAATCCGCTCTCTTTCATTGTTTCGAAAAACTGAACCAATATTGAAGATATGTTATCTCCTGCTCTCCAGAGCCGATTTCAACGTGGTTTGTTTTAAAACAATAGCTGAAAGATGGTGCAATATTAGTCAAATAAAACAATGGTTGAATTACTGCGATATCAGCTGACCACGGGTCATCAAAAATGACCATTTTAAGGGTTTCTTATGAATTTTGCTTATTCTGCTGGGGAAAGCTGCCATTGAGATGAAAAGGATTAATTTTTTGACGTATTACTTTGAGCTTGATCAGACTAGCAAAAAAAAGTTTGAAAAAAAATATTTGACGGTTTGGGATTGAGTGGTCGCCAAAACACAGCTGTTTTTTTTGTTCAAAAAACGTGAATAATAGATTTCTATGTTTGTTCCTTGATTGATTGACTTATATTTTTAAGTAAAAAAATCAACTAACTCATAAGGAAACATTTTTCGTTCATTTTAATATCCTTACTCACCGAATGGACACTGGTCAGCTAAAAAACAGTTTTTTGAAAAATTTGTCAGTAAATTTTTTTGATAATTTTCCCCACAACTAGGGTTCAAATGACACCCCGGAAAAACAGTTTGGACTTGGTAGTGGCACCGGTCTCAAAGTTCGAAAGCGTGGGATAATGCATAAATAATGTTTTACATGTAATATACTTGGAATTGTTTTTAGCATTTACTGTTATTTTAATCAATCAAGCAATCTTTTCATTTTATTTATTTATTTTATTTAATTTATTCCGTTATTGATAAATTTCAGTAATGTTTTTTTGTGCATGGAGACCAGTCGAATAACGTTCGTTAACGTCATTCTAAACCTGTTATGTCGTTCAGGAAGAAAAGCCAGTCCTACAAGCGGTCCGCGAGCGGCTCTTCGCCGGCTTGAAGGACCGGGACAAGACCATCAAGGACCTGCTGACGGGATTTTGGGCCGCTGAGAAACGCATGGCCGGCTCGACATTCCGTCGTCTCATGATGGTGTTTGCTAATT
>JBBQAH010000406.1:0-1718 GCA_038316145.1 Burkholderiales bacterium | reverse complement strand
TCTTGATTGATCGAGAGAATGATTGGGTGATTGCTTGATTGATTGAGATAATTTTCGGGTGATTGCTTGATTGATTGGGAGAATGTTCGGGTGATTTCTTGATTGATTGGGAGAATTATTGGGTGATTGCTTGATTGATTGGGAGAATGCTCGGGTGATTTCTTGATTGATTGGGAGAATTATTGGGTGATTGCTTGATTGATTGACAGAATGATCAGGTGATTTCTTGATTGATTGAGAGAATTTACGGGTGATTTCTTGATTGATTGAGAGAATGTTTGGGTGATTGATTGATTGATTGAGAAAATGATCGTGTGATTTCTTGATTGATTGAGCTTATGGTCGCTTGATTGCTTGATTGATAAATGGCTGGTTGATTATGTTTTATTAGGCTGTCCTCGAAACCAAGGACCTTCTTGTGGCCCGGGTCAAGGAACAGATGGACCTGCTCCATGCTGGCTTCTCGCGGGTCGACGGCGACGGACGTGACTGTCTCCGGCAGTTTGGCGAGCTGATTGAGCAGCGCCGTGTGAAGGCGTTCAGCGAGGCCACCATCAAACTCGTCGCGGTTCTCCCCCTGGAAACGGAGTACCTATCGCATTTGGAAAAAATTTCCCTGGTCCTGTCGGAATACGTAGTGTGCATGCGGGAGATTGAGGAGAAGCGCGAGGAGCTACTACAGCAACGCGCCACGCTGATGGGTCTGACGCCGCCGCCGGGTCAGCCTCACCAGCTGCATGCAAGTGTACCGGCACCGTCATCGCATCAATAGGTCGATACGATTATCCAGAATACGGCGATAATTATACCTCATGAAAAAGTTAGATCGAACTTTTTGAAGTTTAACCTCTTTTCGTGTTGAAGTTAAAGCAGAGATCGTTATATCCATCAAGTTTCTGTAATTGTTTACATTTTACAATATCTGCATTTCATAATGGGGTCATCCATTGATCGTTTGATTGGTCGAGTGATCGATCGATCAATTGATTGATTGATTGTAGGTTGATTAATCAATCAATCAATCAATCAATCGAGCGGTTAAATTAATCAGCAATCGCATAATCGTTGTATACACGTACTGTATAATGCGGCAGTGTAATTACTGATCATTTATTCAAAAAAGCAAACTGTCCAGATCGAAGAGCACAAGAAAGAAAATATACAAGATTCCGGGTAGGAATGCTCTGCTGCATATAAAAAACACAGTTCGCAAAAAGAAAAATCTCAAGGCGTGATACACAAGTTTCAAGACAGAAAAAAATACAACAGTAAAAAAGGCAAATAAAATAGTAAAAAAAGGTATGCAAATAGTCACAAAGTCACAAGAGATCGCATCACACTGGGGCATTCAAAAGAACCGAAAAGCAAAATGTCAAGATACGAGTATCACCTCTAAAAGAAAAAACCCCTCAATAGAGCGCAGTGAATGGGCAGTTACAGGTATCCAAAAAGGGGCGCAGCTGGACACACTTAAGTCGCACGGTAGACCTCCATATTGGGTAGCCCTTGGAGGAAGCAATTCGGCGGGGTGAGGAACTGCAAGGCGTGATCAGCTTCCTGTCGGCGATCGTGATATGCAATCACGTACGGATATCCGCAATCTGAAAAAAACCAGCGGAGGTGTTTAAAGGCTACCGAAAAGGAATAAGTAATCAATCAATCAATCAATCAATCAATCAATCGATTAATCCATCCGTCAATCATTAAATCAATCAAAC
>JBBQAH010000183.1:0-5185 GCA_038316145.1 Burkholderiales bacterium | reverse complement strand
GCCTGCAACAGGTCGAACTCGCGGGTGGACAGCAGCACGGCCTGGCCGGCCTGGCTGACCGACCGGCGCGCCGCGTCCAGCGTCACGCCCTGGGCCTGCAGCGTTTCTTGCGGCTGGCCGTGGGCGCGCCGCACCAGGGCGCGCAGGCGGGCCGCCAGCTCGTCCAGATCGACCGGCTTGACCACATAGTCGTCGGCGCCCAGGTCGAGCCCACGGATGCGGTCGGGCACGGCGTCGCGGGCGGTCAGCACGAGCACCGGCAGGGTGATGCCCGCACGCCGCACGGCGGCCAGCACGTCCAGCCCGTCCATCAAAGGCAGGCCCAGGTCCAGCACCGCTGCGGCATACGGCTGGGCGCGCAGTTCACGCGCGGCGGCCGCGCCGTCCCGCACCCAGTCGACCGAGAAACCATGCTGGCGCAGGCCGGCGCGCAGGCCGTCGCCCAGCAGTGTGTCGTCTTCGGCCAGCAGGATGCGCATGGTCGGGATGGTAGGCCGGGCGGGCGATCAGTCGTCGTCGTTGTCGCGGAGGCCGCGGCGGGCTTGGCGCTCGGCGCCGGCGAGCTTGGCCGAATCGGGAAGCTCGGCGTTGGTCCCGACCCAGGAGCTGGCGCCAGGACCGGTCGCAGCGCCGGCCGATGGCGCACCGGTCCACTGCAGCCACCAGAAGCCCAGCACGGCGACCAGCATCAGCGCCGCCACCGAGCGCCAGGCGCTGCGGATGGCCTGGTCCGGCGGGCCGGATTTGCGGCCGGTCAGCATCGACGCGGCCAGGTTCTCGTGGTGCAGCCGGCTGGCGATCAGCACGCCCAGGATGTGCACACCGACCACCGCCAGCATCAGCGAGGCGGTGGCCTCGTGCACTTCGCCCAGCATGTCGCGACTCAGCCACTGGCTGCCCAGGTCGTTGTAGACCGCCCAGCCGGTGCCGGCGCTGGCGGCACCCAGCCCCAGCAGCGCGATGATCGCCAGCGCGCCGGCCGGGTTGTGGCCGACATGGTGCTCGGGCCGGCCGCGCAGCAAGGCGCCCAGGTAGCGCTGCACCACCCGCGGGCCGCGCACGAAGTCGCTGAACCGGGCGTGGCGGGTGCCCAGCACGCCCCACAGCAGGCGGAAGGCCAGCAAGCCGGCCAGGGTGTAGCCCAGCGTGACATGCAGCAGGCGCCAGGGCTCGCTCTCGGCGGTCAACCAGGCGCCGGCAAAGCTCAGCGCCAGCAGGCTGTGAAACAGGCGTACGGGCAGATCCCAGACCAGGATCGACGGTTTCGGGGTGGACATGGTGGCCTCGTTACTTGGGGATGTTGATGTCGTGTTCGCTGAACCGGCCCTGGGCCGCGCCGGCATGGCAGGCTGCGCAGTTGGCGGCGCTGCCCACGGCGGGGCGCTTCCAGACGGCGGCGGGCAGTTCACGGTGCTCGCGCACAAACCAGGGTGACTGGCTGATGCGGTCTTGCGGCGGCGGTGTCGGGTCGCGCGCCACCTTCTTGAAACTGCCGGCGTGGGCCGTCAGCCAGTCGGCCAGGGCTTGACGGGTGGCCGGGTCCAGCGATGCATCGCTGCCGAAGTGCTTGGGCAGCCCGGCCATCAGCCGCTGCCAGGACGCCGCCGGCAGCAGGCCCGGCGGGTAGGCCAGGTGGCAGGCGCCGCACTCCTGGCTGTAGGCCGGCAGCTTGGGCGCGGCGACGCTGTCGGCGCGGGCGGCGGGCAGGGCGATCAGCAGGCTGCCGAGCGCGGTCAGTGCGGCCCGCCAGCCCATCAGGCGGGGCCGGCCTGCAGCGGCAGGGCGGCGGGACGTTGCGGCAAGGCGTGGCGATGGGGTCATGGTGACAGCCTCGGGTTCAGGGTTTGAGCGTGATCAGCCAGGCCAGCACGTCGGCCTTCTCGGCGGCGCTGCATTCGCGGCCGACCACATCGTTGCAGTTGCGGCGGAACCACTTCTCGACCTTGGCCGGGTCGCTGAAGCGCTCGCTGTTGGCGGCCGGCGCCAGCGCGGCGATCGGCTTGGCGGTGGCGGCGTGTTTGCCGGCTTGCACCGGCACGGCGCCGTGGCAGCTGGCGCACTGCCACTCGCGGCCGTGCGGGGCACTGAAAAACTGCTGGCCACGGGCGGCAACGGCCGGGATACCGGCGCTGGCGCTGTAGGCCGCCAGGATCCGGGCAGGGCTGTCGGCCTGGGCCGGCAGGGCGGCAACGAGCAGACCGGCCCCGGCGGCGCACAGCAGGCGCCGAATGGGCAGCCTGCGGCGGCGGCATGGGGTGTGGACGTCAGGGGGTGGGTTCATGGCGGCTCCTCAGGCCACCATGATGGGCAGGCGGGCTTAGCGGCGCCTTAAGCCTGCCCGCCGTGCCAGCTGCTCACCATCGGCCCGGACCGCCTGGGCGGCCCGGTGCCATGGTGGATGCCACGGCTGACCCAAGGCGCGTCAAGCCTTGGAATCGAGGATCGCCGCGTTGATCATCGTGCGCAGCTCGCGCCGGATCGGGTACTGGCTGGACGGCATGAACTGGGTCAGGAAGACAACGCTGATGTCCTCCACCGGGTCGATCCAGAAGGCGGTGGACGCGGCGCCGCCCCACCAGTACTCCCCCACCGACCCGGCCAGCTGGGTCTTGGCCACGTCGGTGGTCATCGCAAAGCCCAGGCCGAAACCCACGCCCTTGAACGTCGCCTCGGAGAACAGCGAGACCGACATGTCCGACAAATCAGCGCCGCCCGGCAGGTGGTTGGCCCGCATCAGCGCCACCGTCTTGGGGCCCAGCAGGCGCACGTCGCCCAGCGCGCCGCCGCAGCGCATGGCCTCGCAAAAGCGCATGTAATCGGCCGCGGTCGAGACCAGGCCGCCGCCGCCTGAGGGCGCGTGGGTCGGCTCGCGGAAAGTGCGCCCGCCCAGTGGCGCAAGCTTGCCGTCGGCCGCGTTGATGTAGGTCTGCGCAAAGCGCGCGGCCTTGTCGTCGCCGACATGGAAGGCGGTGTCCGTCATGCCCAGCGGCCCCAGGATGCGGGTCTGCAGGAACTCATCAAACGGCACGCCCGAGATCTTGCCCACCAGGTAGCCCAGCACGTCGGTCGAGACCGAGTAGTTCCAGGCGCTGCCGGGTGAAAACTCCAGCGGCAGCTTGGCCAGCGCCGCCACAAAACCCTCCAGCCCGTCGGCCTGCTCGAACGGCTCGACTCGGCCCTTGCGGTAGGCCGCGTCGACGTTGGTGCGGGTCTGGAAGCCGTAGGTCAGGCCCGAGGTGTGGCGCAGCAGGTCGATCATGCGCATCGGCGCGTCGGTGGGTTTGGTTTGCCAGCCGGTCGGCGACCCCGGCAGCCCGGCGCCGCCGGCCACAAACACCCCCAGGTCGCGCCAGGCCGGGATGAAGCGGTGCACCGGGTCGTCCAGCGCCACCCGGCCTTCTTCGACCAGCATCATGAAGGCCACGCTGGTGATCGGCTTGCTCATCGAGTAGATGCGCGCGATGGTGTCCTCGGTCATCGCCGCGCCGGTTTCCAGCGACGCCAGGCCCAGCACGCTCTGGTGCACCAGCTGGCCCTGGCGCGCCACCTGCAGCTGCGCGCAGGGCAGCAGGCCCGGGGCGATATAGCGCTCTTGCAGAAAGCGGTCCAGCCGCGCCAGGCGCTTCGAGCACATGCCCAGGGCTTCGGGTTTCACGGTCATCGGGGTCTCCAGAGAGGGGGTGATTCTTCGGACTTTGCAGTCTCTTGGGTGATACGCGGGCTCAGGTCATGCCCGGCTGGCGAGGCGGCAATGCGCCCTCTACGATGGCCATTTCACCACTGCACCCCCGCCGAGGCCCAAACCCGATGACTGCACTGCTGAACGGTATCCGTGTGCTGGATTTTGGCCGCTACATCGCCGGCCCGTATTGCGCCGCGCTGCTGGCCGAATACGGCGCCGATGTGGTCCGGATCGAAAAACGCGGCGGCAGCGAGGACCGCTTTCCGGCGCCGGTGGGTGGTGGTGTCGGCGCGCTGTTTTTGCAGATGAACCGCAACAAGCGGTCGATGACGCTGGACCCGGCATCAAAGCAAGGCCGCGAGGTGGTGGCGCGGCTGGTGCGCGGCGCCGACGTGGTGATCGCCAACATGCCCGCCGCCACGCTGGTGGCGATGGGCCTGGACTACGCCACGCTGTGTGGGTACAGGCCCGACATCATCTTCGTCACCAACACCGCTTACGGCCCGGTCGGGCCGATGCAAGGCAACGTCGGCTTCGACGGCATCGGCCAGGCGATGTCGGGGGCGGTCTACATGACCGGCCAGCCCGAGCAGCCGTACCGGGCGGCCGCCAACTGGGTGGACTTCGGCACCGCGCTGCACTGCGCGTTTGGCACGATGGCCGCGCTGATGGAGCGGCAGCGCTCGGGCAAGGGCCAGATGGTCACCGGTGCGCTGCTGGCCACCGCGATCACCGTCACCAACAGCGCGCTGATCGAGCAGGCGGTGGCCAGGCCCGACCGCGTGGCCACCGGCAACCGCGGCCAGACCTCGGCGCCGGTCGATGTCTACGCGGCGCGCGACGGCTGGGTGCTGGTGGCCGTGACCGGCCAGCCGCTCTATGCCCGCTGGGCCCGGCTGATGGGCCAGGTGCCGGGTGACCCCGATTGGCTGAGCGACCCGCGTTTTGCCGACGACGACGCCCGCGGCCGCCACGGCGAGATCATCAGCGAGCGCATGGGCCGCTGGTGCGGCGAACGTACCAGCGACGAGATCGTGGCCGTCCTCGGCAAGGCCATGATCCCCAGCGCGCCCGTGCTGTCGCCGCAACAGGCGCTGGACCATCCCCAGGTTCAGGCGCTGGGCCTGCTGCAGCCCACCGATTACCCCGGCCTGGCGATGCCCGCGCCGGTGGCTGCAGTGCCGATCTGGATGAGCGAAACCCAGCCGGTTGAGCGACAACGCGCACCACTGCTGGGTGAGCACACCGACGAGGTGCTGGCCGAGATCGGCTATGACGCGGACCAGATCGCCGCGCTGCGGGCGCAGGCGGTGGTTTGAGCGGGGTCTTGCAGGTGAAGGCTGGCATCGGGCGTGCTGCTTGCGGCTCGTTGCTGACGTACATCTCATCAGGATGCTGCCGTTCGACGAGTGGTCCGCGTGGCGACCAAGGCCGCCGGGCAACCGGCTCCCTCCATGTCCCCCGATGCCGGCCAAGGGGCCGACATCTCCTCCTTTACTTACG
>JBBQAH010000346.1:0-2792 GCA_038316145.1 Burkholderiales bacterium | reverse complement strand
ATGTGGAAAAAAATGCACAGATCTTGAAAAGCTAAGTTTCTAGACTTGAAAACATAAAAAATTTCGGTCAAAAAAAGGCATCTCAAATATCCAGGTTTTTGAGATGGGTTCCTGAGACAAACTATATACCTGTTCATAGTTTGCTAGCATTACTATTTCAACTTGCTGTACTTTCCGCAAGACTTGCTTGATCGAATGAGACCATCCGGCCATGAATCGCCCTGAAAATAAGTAAGTAATACCCAAAACAAAACTGTCCAAAATTATACATAAAGAATGCTTTGTCCAAAATTGTATTTGTACACAACTTTCCGTACAGGCTGCCATGTTTAAACCCGTTTTGCATCGAGCGAAGCGATATCACGACTCCAGCAGCGACTCATCCGGGGAGATGATTAGCTTACGATATCGCCACCGCAATCGCCAGTACTCGTACCGTCAGCCGCAAGACCGTGATCAAGATAGGGAAGGTCGCGAAGTTCTACAGTTACTAACTCTACTGCTCACAGGTATACAATTATTTAATGTTAATTCTGTATTCTTAGGGGAGGTCGCAGTGCAGTATTTAGTTCGTTAAAAAAAAACAAGAATCAGAAGCCAATATTGCTGTATTTATTCAGCCGGTCTAAGACGTCCCCCGCAAACCGCTGGCAAACCCGGAGGGCCATCGTGGCCACCCATACCAGGTACAGTTGGGTTCTCTACATTTTTTCATACCTATTTATCACATCATTCAAAATATAGCCCTTGGGTTAACCATGGCCATGTATCTTTCCGCAGAATACTGATAAAATGGAGGCGTTGTTTTTCAGCTCCCGTCGACAATACCAATTTAGGCGGTAAGATCGGACTGCTAAACCTAAACTGATTGCCGTCAATATACTGCATTGTCTTATTGCAATTTTTACATATTTGTCTTTGCCTGTTGTTTACAGACCTCACCGGACCAAGTAAGTCTTAAAAAAGGAAATGAAGCATTTACTGTATACTTTTCTACCGAAATTTTTTTGACAAGTCATCGTTATGTTTGCAGTATTCAGCGACGTGTTCTTGTGATGGACGACAAAACAGGGATCAACAAAGAAAATCGCCATTATTTCCTAGCAGTGCATATATGTCTGGGTCAGATTCAATATAACCTAGTGCCTAATTAGTGACTTTTTGCACGAGCGAGGCGTACAACTCTATCTTCACAATCATTAAATCTGGCTACATTGTAGCTGACAGGCGAAGTTTCGAATTAGATTTCTGAAAAAACAAACACAGGTAAAAAAATAAAAAACGTATTTTTGAATTTTTTTAATATTCAGATTTCAAACTTCGTTCGATTTTGACAGTCAAGATAATTAGAGGAATTTATGTTTGGTTCACTGACACCGATACGCGAATGGTCAGCAAACCAATTCGCTTCTGGTCGGGCTTGCATCGTTTTGTGCTGGTGGCAGACTGAAATTTTAATCCCCGTAACGAAATTTAAAAAATGCAGCTAAAAGGTTACCGATGGGTACCGTATATTCTCATTTGAACTCCGAACAATTGAAGCTTATATATAGATAAGTCGCCTTCGTCCCAAGTCGGGTGTTTTCGGCTTAGCCAATTATCTCCGAATTTCGGATCAGGGCCGGGCCGTTAAGTTCGATATGGCTGTGCAATTTCGACCCAATCAGCAAGTAAACGCCGTCTCGTACGCCTGTAACGTGGCAAAGTACTTTCCCTTTTTTAGCGCAGCGCGAATTTCGTTGTTAAAGATTGAGTTTATCACCAGGCTTCATATTAGCGGAAGGCTGCTGCACTGGCGCTGATTCCGACGTGAGATCCTAGACACAAAACAGTAGCAAAATTTCGCAAGGAAGTACAAGCGGTGCGACGAGTTTGATCCTTCATCCAAAGCAGGTTTGAATCCAGTAGCCACCAAGATGCATCACGGAAGACCCACTGGACATACAGTAAAGTCTCTGATAAGCTGTCGCTAAGAGATCTGTCCTTTTCGCACAACGTTCGTTTCTGCATCAAGTCTGATCATCCGCTTTTATACCATTGTGTAGAGATAAAAACGAGAAAAAATCAGTGTTGATATGGTTAATGTCCTGTTATTCAGACAGAAATGCGGCGCGAAAAGGACAGATCTCTTAGCGACAACTTATGAAAGACTTTACTGTACATGTACCTGGCCTGGACAATTAAGAATGATCATAAGTTAGTTCAGACGTTTTCTTATGTACGGTACACTGCATTGACGACAGTAATCCAGGCCATTCAGGTGAAGGCTTTTATCACGTACAGTACACCGTACCTCGATAAGGTCAAAATAAATAGGAAAACCGCCAATGAGCAGGCCAGTGTCAGAGATACAACCAGTATTCCAGTGGGTGCATACACTATAGGCCAAAACTGCACACTGTATATAGTTCGCAAATGAATACAATTTCGATGAGTTAATTTGGGCAAACCTGAGCTCTGCTGGCATGCGGCTTTTTCGTGGTTGTAGCCGCACAAGGGCTCATTAAGGGGCGGCCAATGACCACCTGGCCAGCTTCCACTCATATTTCGCAACTCTTTAAATCTCTGCTCGCTGAATTTTCCAGACTCCAGCAGAAAGTTCTACCAAAGTAGACATGTACAGGGATTTTGCCTAAGCATAAATCGGACCTTCGTGGAAAAAGTATAAGATTTTCACGTGACTTCCTTGATTGTTTGTCAAGTCCTTGGTGCCATCGAGGGGAAAAATAGTCTGCTTAATCAGGATGCAAAGAAATAGGGCATACACGGGGGTCCCTGGAGTACTGGAGTCG
>JBBQAH010000334.1:0-2715 GCA_038316145.1 Burkholderiales bacterium | reverse complement strand
AATGTAGAAGAAGCCTCCAGCGGTCAGGGCCACTCGAGATCCCTGCAAGCGTGAAATGAAGGACGAGCAGAGAAATCGATCGGCTTCCGACGCCACTTTTAAATTCAGCTCGTACAGGTACGGAAGGACGCCATGAGCCTAGATACAAAGCACTATATTATAGCTTACCGTTCAGTACTGAAGGTCACGTAATTTGATCTATCGGGATTTCTGAGCTAACATCCAAGCAAACCGGTTTAAGTCTAAGCAACAAATTGAATCTGCGTGAATCATAACATGTATGAGCCGTTTGAATAGTAATGTCACAATAGACCCTGCAAGGTGACCAATTCGTTTGACAACCGAACTATACGAGACATCTAAATAGAAATAAGGACACTGAGTCGAATTGTTTACATATGCGACAGCTGAATAGAAATAGGATAGTTTACCGAGACAAGTAGTCAGTATCTGGAGACAAAACGAGAAAACTGTATACAAAGGTCACTGCAATCTGATCGTATTTGCAGGGCTACACAGTTCTGTTGCCTATGAAGAAAACAGTACCTTTTCGCTGAGCCAAACGCCGACATTCGTCCGCAGCACCGCCAGGAACGTGGACACCGCAACCAGCGCCACAAAAATTGGCACCAACTCCACATCGATATTGCCCGCGGTGAAGCTCCCCTTATCGTGCACCACAAGCGAGACGGTTGAGATAAAACCTAAAAGGTCACCGATGTACATCACCAAAAAGGAGACGGAGAAGATTCGATCGATCTCCATAACCATTTCGGACAGTTCAAGGTGGAGCGCCGTTTGACGACGCAACAATGTAGTCACGTGGCTTTCTCCCTCCTTCGAAGAGGAGGAGCTTAGAGGCAGGAGAATGTCCTGCCCGTTTCGGGAGCGGTTGACTAAACCTCTAATGGAGTCGGTAAAGTGGCCAAAGCATTGTCCAACGGGGTAGATCACCATTATGAGGAGGAGTTGGGAGAAGGTTTCCGCGCCCACTTGAAAGAAAAATCCCCAGGAGTAGGTTAGGAGGATACCCCAGACGGGGGTCTGGCTGAAAAGGGAGTGACGAGTGGGGCAGGTCCAGCCGCAAGATGGATCAGCTGCCAGCTAAATGAACAATCAAACAATTAATGAAAGGCAACCTCAAAATCGACCCAGCACCGCAATGACCTTTACAGGTGACTGGGTCATTCAATAACACGACTTGATTATAGTAGCCGATCTGCACAAACTTTCTCAACAGGTCGTTTTTTTTAATATCAGCACTCTATTTGCCGTTGCATTTGTTCATCGCAAAAACTTGTTTGGATTTGAGGCGATTTATGCGCTAGATCATGTGATCTCCGTTCTCTATGACTAATCCTATATTATTGCACGGCATTCATTGGTCATTCATTCCAGCTGCTTGCTTCATCCTTTTTCCAGTTCATTTATTGTTATGAACTATTCGAAGTCGATTCATAGTTCGCAGAGCCATCAAGACAATTTCATTCTAAAAATAATAACACGCGATTGCTTAATGTTTAATAAATCAATGTGACTGGAGCCATATAAGGTTTCATTGTGCGGGACCGATGCTTACAACTGCATTTTAATTTGTGAAATGATCACACATGTACATTATTCGTTTGCATCCGTCATTCAACCATCCGGAATTCACGTTTATTTTAAATTTAAGTTATTTCATATCAGATGACCTCTACCTTTTTAGCTGCGATTCCCTTGAAACAGATAAAACACGCCAACAGGATGCCCACAAGGGCCAACGCCCAGAGCGTCAGTAGTACGACAGCCAGGATGTGCAGGCTACGCTTTACTCTCCGGCTGAAATCCGGTGTCCCAGAGTAGCCCGCCCAAAGCCGGTTAACGTCCACCAGGATACGGTTGATCTTTTCGCGCATCGTGTACAACCGGATCAGGGTGAAAATGTTCTTCATCACGTAAACGGTCCGGTACATGGAGATGGTGATCGCCGTGAATTCCAGCGATGATATGCGACTTTTGAAGCGCTCCACCGACTTTATGGAATCAACTGCAACGATAAGTCGAAGTTGCAGTCGTGTATGGCTAGAGGACTAGGTATACAGTTAACGACAAGTTACTTCTCGCGACGATGCGCCCGCCGGGCCCATTATCGCTTGCTGCCCAGGCCAATGGTCGTAGAAGTAACCTGCGTTCACTGTAAGTTCAAGCTTTCGCCAAATGACCTTTTATGAAAGGCTCCTTATAAACCTGAACGAAATCTCTTCTAAAAAATTAACTATCAACAAGGGACTACCCATTTTAGCAGTTCGTGCAATGAATCCCGTCAGAGCATAATTTATTGATTTGATTGATGTCAGACGTTTCATGAGCTCATGTACTTCTCTAGGTATAGTTAACACTTAACAGCGATATGATATATACGCATCTCGCGATAGGATTCACATCGCAACTAAAGTTGAAATAGAACCATGCAGTTGCAGTCTTGTGCTTGTCCTTCACATACAAGCTGTAACTTCGCGGCCAATGCCCTGCCATGCGATACGCGTCGCTGTATCAGTATGGCACATAGCACCGTGGCGTGAGGAGCGTATTTCTGAGGAGACAACAAGATATCGCTACGGATCTGACGGGATGCTGACTTAGAGCTGTTGGCGAGTATTCGCACCAAATGTAGCCTGTCACCCGTGGCAGCTCGTCCAATAATGCCAGTGTGCCAAATGTTCAAACCGGCCG
>JBBQAH010000088.1:0-12979 GCA_038316145.1 Burkholderiales bacterium | reverse complement strand
GCGCGAGACGCCTTGTTCCTGCATCGTCACCCCAATCAATTGCTCGGCCATTTCCATCGCGATCTTGTTGTGGCTGATGAACAGGAACTGTGTGCCCTTGTTCGACATCTCGGCCACCAGCCGGGCGTAGCGCTCGGTGTTAGCGTCGTCCAGCGGCGCGTCCACCTCGTCGAGCAGGCAAAACGGTGCCGGGTTGAGCATGAAGATCGCAAACACCAGCGCAATCGCCGTCAGCGCCTTCTCGCCACCTGACAGCAGGTGGATGGTCGAGTTTTTCTTGCCCGGCGGCTGAGCCAGCACCTGCACCCCGGCGTCCAGGATCTCGTCGCCGGTCATCTGCAGCCGCGCCGTGCCGCCGCCAAACAGGCTGGGGAACATGCGACCAAAGTGCTCATTGACCTGGTTGAAGGTGGCCGCCAGCAGGTCGCGCGTCTCCAGGTCGATCTTGCGGATCGCGTCGTCCAGCGTGTTGATGGCGTCCGTCAGGTCGGCCACCTGGGCGTCCAGAAAGGTCTTGCGCTCGCTGGACGTTGTCAGCTCGTCGAGCGCAGCCAGGTTGACGGCGCCGAGCGCCGCGATCTCGCGGTTGATGCGGTCGATCTCGCCCTGCAGGCCCCACAGCTTGACCTGGTCGGCCTCGATGTTGGCGGCCAGCGCCTCGAAGTCGACCTGGGCCGCCAGCAGTTGCTCCAGAAACTGCGCGCCGCCCAGTTGCGCGGCCTGGGCCTCGAGCTGCAGCTTGGTGATTTCGTCGCGCAGCGGCTGCAGGCTGCGCTCGAACTGCATGCGCTGCTCATCGGCCGAGCGCAGCTGGGCCGACAGACCGTCGTACAGGCTGCGCTGCGCGCCCAGCGCCTGTTCGCGCGCCAGCTTCAAGGCCAGCGCGGTCTGCAGGCCGGCCTGGGCCGCGGCGTCGTTGAGTGTGGCGAGCTCCTGCGCCAGCTGCTCGCCAGCCTGGGCGTTGCTGGCCGCTTGCTGGGCAGCCGACTCGATGGCGCGCTGCAGCTCGCCCCGGCGTGCGGCCAGCGCCCGCGCCTGGAACTGCGATTCCTGCGACTGGCGCTCCAGCGCGCGGGCCTGCTCACGCGCCTCGGCCAGCCGGCGTTCGGCCGCGATCACGGCATCGTCCAGCTCGGCGTGGCGCTCCTGGGTGGTGGCGAGTTGCAGGTCGAGCTCTTCGAAGCGGGCCTCCCCGATGGCCCGCCGCTCGTCCAGCGCTTCGAGCTGGCTGCCGATTTCGGCCAGCTCCGCATCGAGCTGGCTGTTGCGGGCCTGGCTGGCCTGGGCCTGCTGGGCCAGGTGCAGCAGTTCAACCTGCAACTGGTGGGCGCGGGTCTGGGCCTCGGTGGTCTCGCGCCTGGCGCTGACCAGGCGCTGGGCCGCGTCGGTGCAGGCGGCCTCGATGTGCACCAGGGCGCCACGCGCCTCGTCGCTGATCAGGGTCTGGGCGCGCTGGCGCAGGTCCAGTTGCTCGATCTCCTGGGCCCGGGCCAGCAGGCCGGATTGCTCGGAGTCGGCAGCGTAAAAAGCCACGGCAAAGGCGCTGACCGCATGGCCGGCGGGCGTCATGATGACCTCGCCGTGGCTCAGCTGGCCGCGCTGGGCGAGTGCGCTGTCCAGGTCGGTGGCGGTGTAAACACCCTCCAGCCAGTCGCCCAGCAGCGCCTTGAGCGCGTCGTCGCCGTGCTGCTGGCCCAGCCGCAGCAGATCGGCTAGCCGGGGCAGGCGGATATGCGTCGGGTTTGTGGTCGGGCTTGTAGACGGCCTTGTGGACGCACCCGCGGCCAGCGCCTGCACCGGCGGCGCTGTGTAAAACGCCAGCCGCGCCGGCGGTGCATCGCCGGCAAAGGCGCGCACGGTGTCGATGCGGCCGACTTCCAGCGCGGCCAGGCGTTCACGCAGCACGGCTTCGAGCGCGTTTTCCCAGCCGGTCTCGATGTGGATGCGGGTCCACAGACCGGCCAGCCCGTCCAGCCCGTGTTTGGCCAACCAGGGCTTGAGCTTGCCGCCACTCTGCAATTTGTCCTGCAAGGCGCGCAGGGCCGACAGCCGGGCGGCAATGTCCGCCAGCTTGCCGGCCTCGGCATTGGCGGCTTGCTGGCCCGCACGGCGCTGGTCTTCCAGCACCGGCGCCTGGTCTTGCAGCGCGTGCAGCCGGCCTTCGGCGACGGCATGGGTCTCGTCGGCCTCAGCACGCTGCTGGCGCAGCGCGTCCAGCCGCTGCAGGTCGGGGGCTGCGAGTGTCTTGCGCTCGGCGTGCAGGCGCTCGCGCCGGCCCCGTTGGCCGCGGCTTTGCTCTTCGACGTTGCGGCTGTCGGCCGCCAGCACCTGGATCTGCTGCTGCACCTGGTTGACCTGGCCGCGTTGGACGTTGGCACGGCCCTGGGCCGCGCGCACCGCGTCTTCGGTATCGGGCAGGCGCATCGCCTGCTCCTCGGCCTGCGCCGCGCCGATCTCGGCCTGTTCTTCGGCAGCGGTGATCTGCTCGGCGATGGTGGCTTGCTCGGACTCGGCGGCGAGGTGCTTGTCCTGCCACTGGGTGGTCTGCAGTTGCAGGTCATGAATGCGCTGCTGCACCCGCTGCCGGCTTTCCACCACGTAGCGGATGCGCTCCTCCAGCCGGCTGACGTCGAGTGCGGCCTCGGCCAGCGCGCCCTGCGCGGTATGCAGACCGTCGCTGGCAGCGTAATGGGCCTGGCGCACCGTCTCCAGCCCGGCCTCGACATGGCGCAACTCGGCCAGGCGGGATTCCAGCGCGTTGGTGGCCTCGAGCACCGCCTTGGACACCCTTGCTTCTTCGGTGGCGGCGTCGCGGTGCTTCAGGAACCAGAGCTGGTGCAGCTTGAGCGTGCCGGCCCCCTGCAGACCGTGGTAGCGGGCGGCGACCTCGGCCTGTTTTTCGAGCTTGGCCAGGTTGGCGTTGAGCTCGCGCAGGATGTCGTCGACCCGGGTCAGGTTTTCGCGCGTGTCCTTGAGCCGGTGCTCGGTCTCGCGCCGGCGCTCCTTGTACTTGGAGACACCCGCGGCCTCCTCCAAAAACAGTCGAAGCTCTTCGGGGCGCGACTCGATGATGCGGCTGATCGTGCCCTGACCGATGATGGCGTAGGCGCGTGGCCCCAGGCCGGTGCCCAGGAACACGTCCTGCACATCACGCCGGCGCACCGCCTGGTTGTTGATGAAGTAGCTGCTGCCGCCGTCGCGTGTCAGCACCCGCTTGACGGCGATCTCGGCAAACCGGCTCCAGGCGCCACCGGCGCGCGCGTCCTCGTTGGAGAACACCAGCTCGACGCTGGCCCGACTGGCCGGTTTGCGCAGGCCGGAGCCGTTGAAGATCACGTCCTGCATGCTCTCGCCGCGCAGCTCGCTGGCCTTGCTTTCGCCCAGCACCCAGCGCACCGCATCCATGATGTTGGATTTGCCGCAGCCGTTGGGGCCGACCACGCCCACCCGCTGGCCGGGCAGCTGGAAGGTGGTGGGTTCGGCGAAGGACTTGAAGCCCGAGAGCTTGATCTGGTTCAGGCGCATGCGCGGTGGGGCCGGTCGCCCGCAGCCCGCCAGGCGGGTCGGCCTGGTGCTGCAAGTATTTGATTTGTATGGTTTTATTGCTTGCCGCCCAACTGGCGCGACGGGCTGGATGATACCATCGCGGCCCTCCCAGACTGCCTGCTGGCGGCACCCGTGCCGCCGCCCCCGCCATGGCCAAGAAAGCCGCCAAGACCGCCACGCCCGAACCCACCCAGCGCCCGGCTCCCGCCACGCCGCCCAGCGTGCCGTCCAAGGATTTGCAGGTGTTCCCCAACCCGGCGCCCAGTCGCGACTACGTGATCCAGTTCCAGGTGCCCGAGTTCACCTGCCACTGCCCGCTGACCGGCCAGCCCGACTTTGCGCACTTCACCATCGACGTGATCGCCGATGCGCTCTGCGTCGAGCTGAAGAGCCTGAAGATGTACTTCTGGAGCTTCCGCAACGAGGGTGCTTTCCACGAGGCGGTGACCAACACCATCCTCGACGACATCGTGCAGGCCATCCAGCCGCGATTCATCCGCATCACCGCCAAGTGGTATGTGCGCGGCGGCATCTACACCAACGTGATTGCCGAGCACCGCAAAACCGGCTGGGCGCCGCAGCCCGTGGTTGATCTGCCCGCCATGCCGATGGAGCGCGGATTGCTGGGGTGAAGGTGCCCGCCGCGCCGGGCCTGACCCACTGGCCCGCCGTGCTGGCCGCCGCCCTGGCCGGCGTTGCCATTGCGATGAACGTGGGCAAGGTGCCGCTGGCGCTGCCGCTGTTGCGCAGTGAACTGGGCCTGAGTCTGGTGCAGGCCGGCTGGGTGTCCTCGATGCTGAGCACACTGGCGGTGGTGGCCGCGCTCGGTTTCGGCCTGCTGGCCGGGCGCATCGGTGCGCTGCGCATGGTGCTGGGCGGCTTGGGCCTGAGCGCGGCGGCGTCGCTGGCTGCGCTGGCGGTGCACGGCGCTGGCGCCGGCGCTGACAGCAGCCTGGCCGCCGCCAGCCCCGACGCGCAGGGCTGGGGCTTTGGCCTGCTGATCGCCACCCGATTTTTTGAGGGCGCCGGCTTTCTGGCGGTGGCCGTGTCCGGCCCGTCGCTGATCAGCGCCGCCACGGCCGCGGGCGACCGGCGCTTTGCGCTGGGGGTGTGGAGCAGCTACATGCCCACCGGCGCCGGCCTGGCGATGGCGTTGGCGCCGCTGCTGCTGCCTTTTGCCGGCTGGCGCGCGCTGTGGGCGGCCACTGCGGCGGTGCTGTTGCTGGCGGCCTGGGCCGCCTGGGCGCAGCGCCGGCATTACCGGCCCGCGGGCGGGTCCAGCCACGCGGCACCGGCGGGCAGCACGCTGTCGGTGCTGCGCCAGCCGCTGCCCTGGTTGTTGGCGCTGGCCTTCGGGGTCTGGGCGCTACAGCACTTTGCACTGATCGTCTGGCTGCCCACCTTCTTGAAGGAGCAGCGCGGCCTGCCCCCTGGCTGGGTGGCGCTGCTGACCTGCACGATGTTGCTGGCCAATGTGCCGGGCAACCTGATCGGTGGCGCGCTGGTGCAACGCGGGGTGTCGCGCGGCCGGCTGATCGCCGTCGCCCACAGCCTGACGGGCTTGTGCGGGCTGGGCTTGTTCTCGGACGCGCTGCCCGACGGCCTGCGCTACGCGCTGTGCGTGGCGCTGTCCTTCATCGGCGGCGTGATCCCGGCGGCGGTAATGTCAAGCTCGGCCGTGCTGGCCCGCAGCCCACGCCAGGTCAGCGCACTGCAGGGCCTGATCATGCAGGGCTCGCAACTGGGCCAGTTCATCGGCACGCCTTTGATCGCGGCGGTGGTGGCCGCCAGCGGGCAGTGGAGCTCGGCACGTTGGGTGATGGCCGGCGCCGCGTTGCTGGGCGTCGGGCTGGGCGGGTTGACCTGGCACGCCGAGCGGCGCTGGGCCGCCTGAGGACGTTCGCGCCTGCGCTTGGGCCAGCCCCGGAGGGCCAGCGCGCTACAACAACTCCTCGGGCGCCAGCGGGGCCAGCAGTTCGAGCCAGAACTTGGTCGCGAAGCTGGCATCGGGCTCGTCGTCGAAGCTCACCTCACCCTCGTCGTCGGCCGCCAGCCAGCGCAGGCTGCCATCGGGCGCCAGCATCAACCGGTACGACGCCTGCAGCTTGTCCAGGTCCATCAGCCGAAGCACCTCGCGTGCCAGTTGCGGGCTGTCGATGAACACGCCCATTTCGGTGTTGTGGATCTCCGAGCGCGGGTCGAAGTTCATCGATCCGATGAAGATGTGGTGCTTGTCCACCACCGCCGTCTTGGCATGCAGACGGCCCTGCGAGGTCGCAAACATGCCCAGCCGGCTGGCCCGCTGCACCCGCACCGGGCTGAGCTCGTAGACATCGATGCCCAGCTTGAGCATTTGTGTCCGGTATTTGCGGTAGCCCACGTGCACCAGCGGCTCGTCGGTGGCGGCCAGCGAGTTGGTCAGCACCTTGATCCTGACGCCGCGTTGGCGCTGCTCGGCAAACAGCGCCATGCCACGCTCGCCCGGGATCAGGTAGGGCGAGGTCAGCACCACCTCCTTGCGGGCACTGCGGATCAGGTCCAGCACGTTGTAGCGCACCGACTCGACATCCTCGAGCGGCACCAGCGCGTAGCTGGCGCCCAGGCCCTTCAGCCGGTTGGGCGGGTCGGCGTAGGCGGTGGCGCTGGCCCAGATCAGGCCCAGCCGGCCGGCGTCCAGCTCGTCGGCAAGCGGGCCGTAGCCCAGCACGTCGGTGTCGGGCGGGGCCTCGGGCGGCGGTGTGGCCAGCGGGCCGGTGGCACTGTCGAACCGGGCCTGCAAAATGCTGGCCTCGTCGGTGGGCGGCACGATCGAATACAGGTCGAACATGATCGGGCTGTTCCAGTAGTCGTCGAACAAGGCCTGCAGCTTGGGCACCAGGGCGCCGGTGATGAAAGCATCGAGATCGACAAAGTTGGCCTGGGCGTGGCGCATGAAGTACTCGTTGGCAATGTTGCGGCCCCCTGCCACCGCCATTGCGCCATCGACCACCAACAGCTTGTTGTGCATGCGCCGGTTGACCCGACGGAAGTCGTGCGCCGAGTACAGGAAACGCGTCAACAGGTGCTGACGCCAGCCCGGAAACGGGTTGAACAGCCGGATCTCGACGTTGGGGTGGGCGGCCAGCCCGAGCAGCAGCTCGTCACTGCCCGCGGTGTAGAAGTCGTCCATCAACAGCCGCACCCGCACCCCGCGCAGCGCCGCATCGCGCAGGGCGCGCAGCAGAAAGCGGCCGGTCTCGTCGTCGGCAATGTGGTAGTACTGCACGTCGATGCTGTGCCCGGCACGCTTGATCAGCGCCAGGCGGGTGTCGATCGCAAATGCGCCTATCGGCAGCAGCCGGAAGCCCGACAGCGTCTCGTCGGGCGACGAGTCGGCGGCGATGCGGCCCAGCGCGCTGGTGGCAGACGCCGGCATGGCCTGGCTTTGCTGGCGGGTGGCCACTGGCGGCAGACCGGCGCAAGCGCTCACCAATGTCAGCATCAACGCCATCGCCAGCATCAAACCCGGCCGCGCGCACCACCCCCGCAGCGATGCCCCCGATGGCAGGCGTTTGCGTGCCGGCTGCGTATCATCCTGGCCTGACACATCGGCCCAGCCGTTGCGGTCGATGAATGCCGGTTTGAAGTCTGCCCTGTCCATGTCCATGGGGCCAAGGATACGCAATGACGCGCTTGACCTTTATGACCGCCCTGCGTCCGACCCGCCGTCCCGGCCCGTTGCGGGCCGGCCTGTTGGCATTGGCGCTGGCCATGGGCAGCCTTTCGGCGCTGGCCGCGCTGGACGTGGGCGACAAGGCGCCGGCGTTTTTGATCGACGCCTCGCTGGCCGGCAAGGTGTTTAAATTTTCGCTCGCCGACAAGCTCAAGAGCGGGCCGGTGGTGCTGTATTTTTTCCCAGCCGCGTTTTCCAACGACTGCACCATCGAGGCGCACCAGTTTGCCGAGGCCACCGACCAGTACACCCAGCTCGGCGCGACGGTGATCGGGGTGTCGTCCGACGACATCGATACGCTCAAGCGTTTTTCCACCACCGAATGCCGCAACAAGTTTGCGGTGGGGGCCGACGTGGACCAGGCGGTGATGAAGTCCTATGACGCGGTGCTGTTCTACAAGACCGACTACGCCAACCGCACGTCCTACGTGATCGCGCCCAACGGCACCATCATCTACCAGTTCACCAGCCTGAACCCGACGCGCCACGTGGCCAATACGCTGGGTGCGCTCAAGACCTGGCTCGCCAGGAAGCCATGACGCCGGGCGACCGGCCGGCCTACCAGAAGTACGACGTTGCGGTGCACAAGAGCGGCATCGACGGCTTTGGCGCGTTTGCGGCTGAAGCGATCCCCGCGCACCGCAAGATCGGCGAGATCCGCGGCGAGGCGATCAGCGTGGCCGAGGCCCGTGATCGCGCCATCGGCCGCCAGCGCATCATGATCGTGGAGATATCGGCCCGCAAGGCGATCGACGCGTCCAAGAGCAGCGACCCGATGCGCTTCACCAACCACTGCTGCAGCCCGAATGCGCGGCTGACGATCCAGGGCGGGCGCATCGAGTTCTACGCCCTGCGCGCGATCACGCCGGGCGAAGAGATCACCGTCAACTACGGCGAAACCCACCACGAAGGCACACTGGCTTGCCGCTGCGGCGCGGCCAACTGCATCGGTTGGCTGTGAGCCTGGCGGCGCGGTGGCGTAACGTCCACCCACGCATCTGCCCATCCACCGCCAACCCACCCACCGCCAACCCACCCACCGCCCGACGGCCAGCCGAATGAACGAGCAAATCAGCCAGATTCTGGGCCGCATGGCCGCGCTGGAGGACGAGCTGCGCACCGCCGTGCAGTCGCAAGAGCGCAAGATGTTCTTCGAGATCAAGGGCCGTCGGGTCGAGTTCGAGTCCAGCGTCAAGGCCGCGCACCGCAAGTTGAAGAAAAACTTCTTCCGCTGGCTGGTGACCAACCGGCCGCAGAACCTGATCACCGGCCCGATCATCTACAGCATGGTGTTGCCGATGCTGTTTTTCGATGCCTGTGTCAGCTTCTTCCAGTGGGCCTGCTTTCCGGTCTACGGCATCGCCAAGGTGCGTCGCAGCGACTACATCGTGTTCGACCGCCACCAGCTGCAGTACCTGAACTGGATCGAGAAGTTTCACTGCACTTACTGCGAGTACGGCAACGGGCTGATGGGCTACATGCGCGAGATTCTGGCCCGCACCGAAGAGTATTTTTGCCCGATCAAGCACGCCCACAAGATCCTGGGCACCCATGCCCGCTACAACCGCTTCCTGGACTACGGCGACGCCGTGCGCTACGAGGCCCGGCTGGAGGAGTTCCGGGTCGGGCTGGGCAAGGCCGAGTAAGCCTGCGGCGCAGGACCGCCCTGGCCAGGCGTTGCCGCCTCACACCTCCGCCCGTAACCAACCCGCCACCGCCCGCGATAATCGGGCCATGAATCCGCTGCTGGGCAAACTGCACCCCTACCCCTTCGAGCGCCTGCGTGCGCTGACCGAGCACATCACCCCCAACCCGGCACTGCGGCCGATCAGCTTGGGGATAGGCGAGCCACGCCATGCCACACCCGAACTGATCGAAGACGCGCTGGTGGCCGGCATCAAAGGCCTGTCGGTCTATCCGCCCACCGCCGGCTCGCCCGCGCTGCGCGAGGCCTTTGCCGGTTGGCTGCAGCGGCGTTATGGCGTGACGGTGGACGCGGCCACCCAGGTGCTGCCGGTGGGCGGGTCACGCGAGGCGCTGTTTGCCATCGCCCAGACGGTTGTCGATGCCAGCCGGCCCGGTGCGACCGTGGTTTGCCCCAACCCGTTCTACCAAATCTACGAGGGCGCAGCGCTCTTGGCTGGCGCCGAGGTGGCCTATGCCAACAGCGACCCGGCGCGCAACTTTGCCGCCGACTGGGGCCAGATCGACGCGGCCACCTGGGCCCGCACCCAGCTGCTCTACGTCTGCTCGCCCGGCAACCCGACCGGCGCGGTGATGCCGCTGTCCGAATGGGCCACGCTGTTCGAGTTGAGCGACCGCCATGGTTTTGTCATCGCCAGCGACGAGTGTTATTCAGAGATCTACTTCCGTGACGAGCCGCCGCTCGGCGGGCTGGAGGCTGCCACCCGATTGGGCCGCAGCGACTTCAAGAACCTGATCAGCTTCACCTCGCTCAGCAAGCGCAGCAATGTGCCCGGCCTGCGCTCGGGCTTTGTGGCCGGTGATGCACAGATCATCAAGAGCTTCTTGCTCTACCGCACCTACCACGGCTCGGCGATGGGCCCGCTGGTGCAGTCGGCCAGCCTGGCAGCCTGGAACGACGAAGCCCATGTGGTGGCCAACCGGGCGCTTTACCGCACCAAGTTTGCCCAGGTCACCCCCGTGCTGGCCGAGGTGCTGGACGTGGCCCTGCCCGACGCCGGCTTCTACCTCTGGGCCGGTCTGCCGACAAAAGACGGCCAGCCCGCCGACGACATCGGCTTCGCGCAGCAACTGCTGGCTCAATACAATGTCGCGGTGTTGCCGGGCAGCCTGTTGGCCCGGGAGGCAGGCCGTGGCGCACATGATCACCAGCCCGGCTACAACCCGGGCAACGGCCGGATCCGCATGGCCCTGGTGGCCGGCACCGACGAATGCCTGGAGGCCGCGCACCGCATCGCCGACTTCTGCTGCCGCCAGGCTGCCTGAGCGCCAGACCGCCTGACTGCAGTTTGTATCCCCGCATCCACCCCCCAATCGCCCTGAGCTGATCCCATGACCGCACCACTGCAAACCACCATCGACCAGGCCTGGGACGACCGCGCCAGCCTGAGCCCGACCAGCGACTCACCCGCCGTGCGCGCCGCCGTCGAGACCGTGATCACCGAGCTCAACGCCGGCCGCCTGCGCGTGGCCGAGCGCCAGGGCGTGGGCCAATGGACGGTGAACCAGTGGATCAAGAAAGCGGTGCTGCTGAGCTTCCGGCTCAACGACAACCAGCTGATGCAGGCCGGGGCTTTAAGCTTCTTCGACAAGGTGCAGACCAAGTTCTCGCACATGGACGAGGCCGCGCTGCGCGCCTCCGGTGTGCGGGTGGTGCCGCCGGCGGTGGCGCGGCGCGGCAGCTACCTGGCCAAGGGCGTGGTGTTGATGCCCAGCTACGTCAACATCGGCGCGTATGTGGACGAAAACACCATGGTCGATACCTGGGCCACGGTGGGCTCGTGTGCGCAGATCGGCAAAGGCGTGCACTTGTCCGGCGGCGTCGGCATCGGCGGCGTGCTGGAGCCGCTGCAGGCCAACCCCACCATCATCGAGGACAACTGCTTCATCGGCGCCCGCTCCGAGGTGGTCGAGGGTGTGATCGTCGAGGAGAACTCGGTCATCAGCATGGGGGTGTACCTGGGCCAGAGCACCCCGATCTACGACCGCGAGACGGGAGAGACCAGCTACGGCCGCATCCCCGCCGGATCGGTCGTGATCTCGGGCAGCCTGCCGCGCGACGGTGGCAAGTACAACCTGTACTGCGCGGTGATCGTCAAGAAGGTCGACGCCGGCACCCGCGCCAAGACCAGCATCAACGACTTGCTGCGGCCCTGACTGCCACTTTGAGGATCATGCACCCCCTCGTAGCGCAGCGTGCCGAGCGCCGGGCCGCTCCCAAGCCGGCCCGCATCCCCTTGGGGGATCGGCCGACGTACACGTTGGACGAGGGGCGAGGTTCTCTATGAGCGGACGCATGGAGAAGGTCATGCGGCTGATGGCCGAGCGCCAGGCCTCGGACGTCTTCCTGTCGGCCAATATGCCGATCCTGATCAAGATCCACGGCCAGATGCTGCAGCTGTCCGACCAGATCCTGACGCCGATGCAGCCGCGCCAGTTGCTGGCCGAGATCCTGACGCCGCAGCAACTCGAAGAGCTCGACGACACCGGTGAGCTGAACCTGGCCGTGCCGATCCACGGGGTGGGCAGCTTCCGGCTGTCGGCGTTCAAGCAGCGCGGCACGGTGGCCGGTGTGGTGCGCCACATCCCGCACGTGATCCCGGCGCTGGCCTCGCTCAACGTGCCCGACATGCTGGGCCAGCTGGTGCTGGAAAAGCGCGGCCTGATCCTGATGGTGGGCGCCACCGGCTCGGGCAAGAGCACCACGCTGGCCGCCATGCTGGAGCTGCGCAACCGCAGCCTGCCCGGTCACATCCTGACGATCGAAGAACCGATCGAGTTCTTGTTCCAGAGCAAGAAGTGCGTGGTCAACCAGCGTGAGATCGGCCGCGACACCGAGTCGCTGCAAGTAGCACTGCGCAACGCGCTGCGCCAGAGCCCCGACTGCATCATGATCGGCGAGATCCGCGACCGCGAGACCATGACCGCCGCCCTCAGCTACGCGCTGTCGGGCCATCTGGTGCTGGCGTCCATGCACGCCAACAACAGCCACCATGCGCTGGGCCGCATCCTGTCGTTCTACGCGCCCGAATCGCGCCAGGTGCTGCTGGCCGACTTGGCCGCCGGCCTGCGCGCCATCGTCTCGCAGCGGTTGTTGCGGGCCGAGGCCGGTGGCCGCATCCCGGCGGTCGAGGTGCTGTTCAACAGCAACCTGGTGGCCGAGCTGATCATGAAGGGCGACTTCCACGGCGTGCACGAGGCGATGGAAAAATCGCTGGCCGAGGGTTCGATCACCTTCGAGGAGGCCCTCTCGCTGATGATCCGCAATGGCGTGGTCAGCCGCGACGAGGGCCTGGCGCACGCCGATTCGGTCACCAACCTGGTCTGGCGCTTGCAAAACGACGCCACGCCGGTCTCGCGCATCTCGCCCAAGCGCGAAGAGTCCGACCAACCCGTGTTCACCGATTTCACGGTCGATGTGCTGCCCGAGGGTTTTGTCGAGCGCCGGCAGGCCGCTTCAACCTTTCCGCCCTTGACCCGATGATGAACGACTCCCCCAACACCTTGCGCCTGCTGGAAGCCCTGATCGCCCGGCCGTCCGTCACGCCCGCCGATGCCGGCTGCCAGGCCCTGGTGGCCGAGCGCCTGGCGCCACTGGGCTTTGCCTGCGAGACCTTGAGTTTTGGCCCCGACACCGGCCGCGTCACCAACCTGTGGGCGCTGCACCGTGGCGCCCGTGCCGGCCCCACCGTGGTGCTGGCGGGACACACCGACGTCGTGCCGACCGGGCCGCTGGCCGCCTGGACCAGCGACCCGTTTGTGCCCAGCCACCGGGGCGGCCGGCTGTACGGCCGGGGTGCCGCCGACATGAAGACTTCGATTGCCGCGATGACGATCGCAGCGGAAGAGTTTGTCCGCCAGCATCCCGACCATGCGGGCAGCCTGGCCCTGCTGTTCACCAGCGACGAGGAAGGGCCGTCGGTCGACGGCACGGTGCGTGTGGTCGAGGCGCTGCAGGCGCGCGGCGAGCGGCTGGACTGCTGCATCGTCGGCGAGCCGACCTCGGTAGACCGGCTC
>JBBQAH010000471.1:0-1534 GCA_038316145.1 Burkholderiales bacterium | reverse complement strand
AAGGTCGGCTTCGTGACCGCCGTGTTCTTCGGCTCGCTCATCGTGCTGTGGCCCACGTTCGAGGGCATGAGCGACGGGCGGATCAAGTGTCCGACCTACGTGAAGGACCGCATCTCGTTCGGCATCGTGAAGGGCCTCGACCTCCAGGGCGGCCTTCGCCTCGTCTACACGGTCGAGGTCGAGGAAGCGATCCGCGACAAGCGCGACAAGTTCGCCGACGAAATGCGCCACGAGCTGGCGATCGCGTTCAAGATCCACGAGGGCGACGGCCTCCTCAAGCGCGACGAGCTCCAGAAGCTCGAAGAGAAGGTCCATGTCTCGGCGCCCGAGACCGCGATCCTCAAGATCAAGTTCAAGGACGCCGCTGACGTCAAGCTGGTCGATGACCGCTTCAAGAAGAAGTTCGGCGGCGAGCTCGCGCAGGTCCTCGGCGGCCCTGACGAAGTGGTCTTCAAGATCCGTCAGGAGGTCGAGACCCAGATCCGCGACAAGGCGGTCACGCAGGCCAAGGAGACCGTCAACCGTCGCGTCGACGAGCTCGGTTTGCGCGAGGCGAGCGTCACCACCCGTGACGAGGACATCATCATCGAGGTCCCGGGCAAGGACGAGAAGGCCTTCAACGAGGTCAAGGAGATCATCCGCAAGACCGCGCGCCTCGAGTTCAAGATGCTCGACGACGACGCGGACTTCTTCGGCAAGATCCCGGAGGCCGAGGTCCCGACCGCCGAGAACATCGAGATCCGCTTCGAGAACGCGCCCGCCGGTCCCGGCAAGAGCGTGAAGAACAACTTCGCGCGCATCAACAAGCGCGAGAACGAGACGATGCTCCAGGCTCTCGAGCGCCTGAAGAAGTGGACCGCGACCCTCCCCGTCCCGGACGACCACATCATCGGCTACGAGAAGATCGAAGACCCCGACGAGGAGACCGGCAAGTTCGTCGAGAAGGGGTGGCGCACGTTCTACCTCTACCAACGCGCCGAGGTCACCGGCGAGTACATCACCGACGCCGCGCGCGCCGTGAACACGCAGAGCGGAATGCCCGAGGTCTACGTGTCGATCACGTTCAGCCCCGCCGGCGCCGACCGCTTCGAAGAGGTCACGGGCGCCAACGTCCAGCGCCGCTTCGCCATCATCCTCGACGACGTCATCAACTCCGCACCGGTCATCAAGTCGAAGATCGGCGGCGGCCGCGCGAGCATCACGATGGGCGCCGGCGATCCTGACACCCAGCTGAAGAACGCCGAGAAGCTCGAGATGGTGCTCCGCTCCGGCGCGCTCCCCGCGCCGATCACGCCCTCGAACGAGTCGCTCATCGGTCCGACGCTCGGCCAGGACGCCATCGCAAAGGGCGCGAGCGGCGCAGCCGCGGGCGGCGCGCTCGTGCTCCTCTTCATGCTGTTCTACTACCGGAAGGCCGGGTTCGTCGCCGACGGCGCCGTGCTCTTCAACCTGCTCATCCAGCTCGCGATCCTGGCGTCGTTCAGCGGCACGCTGACCTTGCCCGGCATCGCAGGTCTTGCGCTGACGATCGGTA
>JBBQAH010000410.1:0-1571 GCA_038316145.1 Burkholderiales bacterium | reverse complement strand
CTCGACCTGTTCGTGATCGCCAGCGCGAATCCGGAGGACTACACGAGCCGCGGCCGGATCATCACGCCGCTCAAGGACCGATTCGGCGCACAGATCCGAACGCACTACCCAGAGGAGACGGCGATCGAGATCGCCATCATGGAGGCGGAGGCGGTCGCGTTCGACGCCGATGCCGCCGGCGCATCGGTCCCGGTGGAGGTGCCCGGCTTCATGAAGGAGGTCGTGGCCGAGCTGTCGCAGCTGGCACGCCGCTCGTCAGAGGACTCCCAGCGCTCCGGCGTGTCCGTGCGAGTGACGATCGCGAACCACGAGACGCTTTCAGCGGCCGCCCTCAAGCGTGCAGTGCGGCTCGGGGAGCCGGCAGGCGCGCCGCGCATCAGTGACCTGCCGGCCGTCGTGGCCTCGACGGCCGGCAAGATCGAGCTCGAGACGCTCGGCGACGAGACGCGCGAGGACCGCGTGGTCGAGAAGCTCGTGGCGCGGGCGGTGGTGAATGTCTTCAACCGGCATTTCGCGCTCTCGGAGCTTGTGCCACTCATCGAGCGCTTCGAGGAGGAGGGCCTGGAGGCTGAGGTCGGCGAATTCGCGCCGTCACGTGCTCACGGCGAGCTGGTCGACGCGGTGCCCGAGCTGCGGGCGGCGATCGCGCGCCTGGACGCCGGAGAGTCGCCCGCCGGGATCGCGTCGGCCACCGAGTTCGTCCTCGAAGGGCTGCACCTCAACCGGCGGCTGAACAAGGAGCGTCGCGCCGGCGGCATCCGCTACGCCCGGTAGCACCAGCGTCGGGTATATACGTATATACGCCGGCACCCTAGGTGGACCTAGCGCCCTGCGAGCGCCACCACCAGCGGCGCGAATGCCTCCATCACGCGGGCTGGGATGCCGTAGGAGCTGACGCCGGTGCGCTCACGCCGCCGAAGCATGCCTTCCCGTAGCTGATCCAGCGTCCCGTACAGCAGGTAGGGCGAGCCGCCCGCAACGGCCGGACCGGCGGACTTCAACAACGCACGGAGCGAGGTCGAGAGCGGCTGCGGACCGCCGACCACGCCGGCGTCGCCGACGAAGATGTTCAGCTCGAGCTCCTCGAACCGTGGGCCCGCCGCGCTCCGCACCTGCGCGACGCGCTCCGCCAGTGCCGATTCGGTTGCGTGCCGCATCATCGGTCGCCCGGCCGTGGAGAACTGGGGCACGAAGCTCACGATCTGGGCCTCGCGCGCGGCAAAGCGGAGCATGCGGGGTCCGCCGCCGCCGAGCATGATCCGCGGGTGGGGCTGCTGGACCGGCCGCGGCTCCGTGCGGGCGCGTTCGAGCTGGTAGAAGCGCCCCTGGTGCGTCACCTCCTCGCCGGAGAGGAGGCGTCGGATGATGCCCAGCGATTCGATCATCCGATCGATCCGGACGGCGGGTGGGTCGTACGGAATGCCGAGCTGGAGGTAGTCGGATCGCTTCCAGCCTGCGCCGAGCCCGAGATCGAGGCGTCCGCCGCTCAGTCGATCGAGGGTTGCCGCCTCGCGGGCGACGATCAGCGGGTGCCTGAAGTCGTTGGCGAGGACATAGGGCCCGATGCGGAG
>JBBQAH010000238.1:0-2374 GCA_038316145.1 Burkholderiales bacterium | reverse complement strand
CACGTTGACGGCGCACAGGCCATTGAGCCGCTCGGCGTACATCGCGGTGAACTTCTCGGGCATGTGCTGGGTGATGGCGATGCCGGGCGCGTCGCCGGGCAGGGCGGTGAGCACCAACTCCAGCGCCTGGGTGCCGCCGGTGGAACTGCCGATGACCACCGGCTTGTTCACCGCCAGCGCGTGCAGGCCGGCGGTGACGCCGCCAGTTGCGCTGCGGGGTGTGCTGCCGGGTGTGCTGCCGGGTGGGCTGCCGTTTGGCCCGACCCGGGCTGCACCCGCCACCGGCAGCATGGACGCCAGACGCGGCCCGGCGCCGCCAGCGGCCGGCGCCGCACGGGGGCGCGCCCGGGCGGCCGTCTTGAGGGTGGACACCAGCTCGCGCCGCGAGTCCTCCAAAAACTGCTTGAGGCCGAGCCGCGGCTTGGCCACCACCGCCACCGCGCCGGCGGCCAGTGCCTCCAGCGCGACCGAGCTGCCGTGGCTGGTCAGGGTCGAGCAGATCACCGTCGGAATCGGTGACTCTGCCATCACCTGGCGCAAGAAGGTCAGGCCGTCCATGCCCGGCATCTCGATGTCGAGCAGCAGCACGTCGGGCCGGTTCTTGCGGATGGCCGGGCCGGCGATCAGCGGGTTGGGCGCGCTGCCCATCAACTCGATCTCCGGGTCGCCCGACAGCAGGTGCATCAGCGTCTGGCGCACCACGGCGGAGTCGTCCACCACATAAACCTTGATAGCCATGTTGAATCCTCAGGTTTCGCCCAGGCGCAGCTGCGGCGCGTCCGGGCCCACTGCCCAGGTGATGCGCCGGTAGGCGTTGCCGCCGGTGTCCTGGCCGACCAGGCCGATGCCCAGATCGGCCAGTGCAGCCAGCGCCCATGACGTGTTGTTGCTGCCCACATGGGCCTGTGCGTACAGCAGCGGAAACATGTTGCCGCCGCCAAAAAGGTAGGCCTCGCACAGCAAGGGGTTGATGCCGTTGCTGCGCAGCAGCGCAAACATCGCTGCCAGTGCCGGCTCGGCGTGGCTGGTGGTCTCGCCGAGGGTATTTGCCGGTGCACGGCCCGAATGCACGATATGGCACATCGCCGCCAGCGTGCGGCGCGGGTCGGTCAGGATGATGGCGATGCAGGAGCCGAGCAGCGTCTCCAGCCGGTCGCCGCGCTGCGCCAGCACCACATCGCCGGGGTGCAGCACCTGCACCAACGCGGCCGGATCATCGGCCGGTACCGCCAGCGCGTTCAGGCCCACGGGGCCCCGGACCGCCATTTCAATTCGCGGGCTTGCGGAAGGCGCCCGGCCCTACCGTCTGCAGCGCCACGCTGCAAGGCACCCGGCCCTCGGCGGTGCCGATGAAAAACAGCCCGCCCGGACGCAACTGGCTCAGCACCCGGTCCACCACCGCGCTCTTGGTCGGCGTGTCAAAGTAAATCAGCACGTTGCGCAAGAACACGATGTCAAACGGCCCCAGGCCCTCGATCGGCTGGCACAGGTTGAGCTGGCCAAAACTGACCCGGTCGCGCAGCTTGTCCTGGATCTGCACCAGGCCCTGGGCGCTGCCGTCGCCGCGCAGGCAGTAGCGTTTCAGGCGCTCGGGGGTGACGTTGCGCAGCCGGTCCTCGGGGTAGACGGCCTCACCGGCGCTGCGCAGCACCCGGTCGCTGATGTCGGTGCCCAGGATGCGCCAGTCCGGCCCGATGCGGCCCTGCTGCTGCAGGTCGGCCAACAGCATCGCGGTGCTGTAGGCCTCGTCACCAAACGACGACGCTGCACTCCAGACTGACAGCGAGCGCGGTTTGCTGCGAGCCAGCTCTTGCTCGATCAGGTCGTAGTGCGCCGGCTCGCGGAAAAAGTAGGTCTCGTTGGTGGTCAGCAGGTCGATCGCCATCTGGAACTCGCCGCCATCGTTCGGGCCGGCAATCAGCGCCAGGTAGTCGTCGAAGCCGTCGATGCCCAGCCGCTGGATGCGTGGCGCCAGCCGGGACGAGACCAACGGTTTCTTGCTGTCGTTGAACGACAGTCCGATGGTGTCGTACATCAGCGTGGTGAGCTTGCGGAAGGTGTCGGCGCTCAGGGTTTGCATGGGATGAGGTCTTGGGTGGGTTTCGGTCCGGGTTGCCCCGGGGCGGTCGGCGCCGGCTCAGGCCGGCACGGCCTCTTGTGCGGCCTCGCACAGCTTGGCCATCTCATCGACATCAAAGGCCTTGTCGGGCTCCAGCAGGATCACAAAACGCTGGCCCACCTTGCCCATGCCCTGGATGAAGTCGCGCCGCACCGCGCTGCCAAAGTTGGGCGGCGGCTCGATCTGCGCCGGCGCGATGTCGATCACCTCGCTGACCGCATCCACCAGCAGGCCCAGCTCGACCCTTTCACCGGC
>JBBQAH010000050.1:0-17921 GCA_038316145.1 Burkholderiales bacterium | reverse complement strand
CGACAGCACCGCGTCGTATTCGCTGCCCAGCTGCGTCAAAAACGCGGCCGACCCGGGCGAGCCGATCTCCTCGTCGGCGTTGATCAGTACGCCGAGCTGGGCGTAGTCGGCAAAACCGATCTGCCGCAGCAAATCCACCGTGTGCAGGATCAGCGCCACGCCGCTCTTGTCGTCGGCTATGCCCAGACCGTAGGCCTTGTCGCCGTCGATGCGGAACGGCTGCTTGACACCCATGCCGCGCGGGTAGACCGTGTCCATGTGCGCGATCAGCAGCACCTTGCGCTGGCCGGTGCCGGCGCGGGTGGCGTAGACCATCTCGCCCAGCGGCGCGCCCTTCAACTGGGGGTGGAAGTCCGGCGCTTGCGTCGGCAGCCGCTGCACCGCCATGCCGCTGGCCTGCAGGCGCGTGGCCAGCAGCGCGGCCAGCCGGCCCAGGCCTTCCAGATCGCGGCTGCCGGATTCGATCTCGACCAAGGCCTTCAGGCTGTCGAGCAGCGGGCCGACCTGCGCCGTGGCGCGGGCCTGCAAGGCAGCGATGGTGGGCGCGGGTGCGGGTGCCGGCTGGGCCGGGCTGGCCAGCGGCACGGCACAGGCGGCTGCCAACACCAGGCCCTGCAGCAGGCGGGTGGTCAGCGGCGATCGGAATGGCATAAGGCGCATGGGGTGGGTCTGGTGGCAGGGGGTTCGGCACTCTAAGCGCTACGCTTGCCGGCCATGAAACCCGCCACTGCCGCTGCCCCAGTCGTTGCGCCAGCCATTGCCCCAGCCATCGGCCCGGCCCACCGGCGCCGCCTGCGCGCGGTGTGGCGGTCGGCGGGCTGGCCGTTCCAGGATCTGATCGAGATCGACCTGCTGGCCGCCGGATTGCTGGCGCGTGAGCGCGACCCGGCCGGGCGGGAAACGCTGCGCGTGACCGACGCCGGCATCGGGCTGCTGGCCGAGACCTTGCAGGGCAACCGGGCCGTGCGCAACAGCCACGAGGCGCTGGTGGGCCGGGTGGCGCGCGAGATGCACCGTGCCGGGCGGGTGGTGTGGCGCGGGCTGAGCCTGCGCGGCTGGGTGGCCGAGCCGGGTGCCGGCGCCGCGCACACCAGCGCGGCGGGCACGGGCGACGGCAGCCCGGCCGAGCCTGCCCTTGCAACGGCAGGCCGCTGGGCTGTCGCGATGCCCGATGTCTATTCGATTCGCCACAGCAGCCGCCCCGACCGGGTCGAGCCGGTGGCGCATGAGATCAAGGTGCAGCGCGCCGACCTGCTGGCCGACCTGCGCCGGCCCGCCAAGGGCGAGGCCTACCGCTGGCTGAGCAGCGAATGCTGGTATGTGATCCGCGAGGGCATCGCCCAGCCGCAGGAGATCCCCGAGGTCTACGGCGTGATGCTGGCGCAGCCGGGCGGCGCGCTGGCGGTGGCCCGGCCGGCGCCGCGGCGCGCCTTCGAGTTGCCGTTCGCGGTGTGGATGGCGTTGGCCCGGGCCACGCCCGAGCGGCTGGACGAGGAGGTTCAGCAAGCGCTGGGGCATGGCGGCGGCGCGCCGGACGGGGGCGGCGCGCCAGGTTGAGCGCCTGGGTTTGCAGGTACTTGTCCTCGAACGAGACCTCAGGCGCGAGCTTCAGGCGCGAGCGTCAGGCACGGCGGGTTTTGGCTGCGGGTCGGCGACGCGGTGCCGGCTTGAACCCCACCCGCTCAATGCGCGAGGTCGACTTTGCGCTGGATGTGGCCGGCTGCACCGTTGGCGCGCGCGGTTTCCACGTGCCAGGCGATGTCCAGCACGCCGGCCAGGTTGCCCTGTTCGTCGATGCCCCCCAGCGGCCCGAACATGAAGCCCAGCATGATGGCGCCGCGTGGGCCGGTGAAGGGTTGGTGGGTGATGCCACCGGCTTCAACCAGATAGTCGCCCTCAAACACCTCGCCATGTTCGTATCCAAAGCCACCGTCCAGGATGAAGGCGTGCGCGGCGCCGAAGTGCTTGTGCACGCCGGCGATGGTGCCGGGTTCGACCTTCAACAAAATCACCAGCAGGCCGCTGGCGTCGTCGCAGTGCAGCAGCTTGAAGTGCGTGCCCGGCATGCCCCAAGGCGTCCACGGCAGCGACTTGCTGCGCACGATGGCCGAGCCGTCGGGGTAGTTCATCGACAGCGTGGGGTCGGTGCCGGTCTTGGCTTGGGTGGGGGCAGGGGCGGCGGTTGCGGTGGTGGTTGCGGTGGCTGTCATGTCAGGGTCTCCGGCGTGGGTGCCGCCCGGTGTGGTCGGCTGCCGAGATGCTGGATCGGCACCCAGCCGAGCGGCAGCGGGTAATCCCTGCTTGGGCGGTTACAGCCGGTCATTGGCCGCAGCCAATGTCGGGATTTCGACAGTGCCGCGCTTTCACGACAACGCCGCCCGCCCTAGGATGCGCCGCATGCACGCCGGCGCTGATGACTCCAATGCCAATCTCGATCCCATTGCCGATCGCGGCACCCAACACGCTGCCGATGCGATTGCCGCCATCGCCAAACAAGCGCCCGAGCGTCTGATCGCTTCCGTCAGCGGCGCACCGGTGGGCGCGGTGTGGGCGCACCCCGCCATGGTGGCCGACGTGGTGGGGCTGCCGCACCATGCAGTGGCGGTGCATCTGGCCGGCTGCACGCTGGTGGAAAAGTGGTGCGGCGGGCTGCTGCAAGGGCACCGCAGTCGCGTCGACAGCGTGTCTTTGGTGCCCGCCGGCCTCAGCACCCATTGGGTGCTGGCCGGCCCGGCGCGTGTGGCCCACTTGTACATCGCACCGCAGGCCTTGCTTGCATCCAACGCACAGGCCGACAAGCCGCTGGAAACGGCTGAACTGCAAGACTTCTTTGGCGTGCAGGACCCCGTGCTGCTGGCGCTGGTGCGTTTGATGTTGGCGCGGGCGTCGACAGCGGACGCGCCAAGCGCTGTGCCGACCGATGACCTGGCCCACGATGAGGTGATGACCCTGGCCACGCGGCATTTGCTGACGCGCTATGGCCTGGCGCGCCAGCGCCAGGACGAGCCGCGCCGCATCCACTTGACGGCGGCTACCTTGCGGCGCGTGTTCGAGCACATCGAATCCCGGCTGGCCGATCCCACCGCGCTGCGCCTGCACAACCTGGCCCACATCGCACGCGTTTCTGAAGACCACTTTGTGCGCGCCTTTCGCGCCAGCGTGGGGCAGACACCGCACCAGTACCTGGTGGCGCGGCGCATCGACACGGCGCGTGAACTGCTCAAAGGCTCTGTGCTGCCCATCGCCGATGTGGGCCGGGCCGTGGGTTTCAGCGGCGCCAGCCACTTTTCAGCCGCGTTTCGCCAGCGGGTGGGTGTGGCGCCGGCGCAGTGGCGGCGCGGTGTGCTGGACTGAATCGATTGAACCGACGGCGCTGAACGCCAGCACGTTCAGCGCGCGTCGCGCCCCGCACGAGGCACCGCACAGCGCCGCGCGGCGAGTCCGGCCGAAGGACCACCGGTACGCCCGCCCGACGCGGCGCGACAATGCAAGCGTCCCCACGAAGGAGCCTCCACCATGCGCCGCCTGACCCTGGTCGCCCGATCCGTACGCTCCGCCCTGCTGGTCGGGCTGAGCGCTGCAGCGCTGCTCGCCTTGTCGCCCGCCACTCGCGCAGCAGCCCCCACCGCAGCTCCCAACACCGGCGCCAGCGTGGCCTGGCAACCCGCCGCCGCCGATGCCGACATCGAGCGCGCCTTTGCACAGGCCCGTGCCGAGAAAAAGCCGTTGCTGCTGTACTGGGGCGCGGCCTGGTGCCCGCCCTGCAACCAGCTCAAGGCCACGCTGTTCAACCGCGCTGATTTCATCGAACGGTCCAGGAGCTTCGTCGCCGTCAACATCGACGGCGACCTGCCGGGCGCGCAAAAGCTGGGCGGGCGCTTCAAGGTGCGCGGCTACCCGACGATGATCCTGATGGCGGCCGACGGCAGCGAGATCACCCGCCTGCCCGGCGAGGTGGACGCGCCCCAGGTGATGGCGGTGCTGCAGCTCGGTCTGGCCGGCGGCCGGCCAGTCAAGGCGGTGCTGGCCGATGCCCGCGCCGGCAAGCCGGTGAGCGGGCCGGAATGGCGTTCGCTGGCCTTTTACGCCTGGGACACCGACGAGGCGCAACTGGTGCCGGCGGCCGAGCGCGCCGGGCTGCTGGCGCAGTTGTCGCTGGCCTGCCCGCCTGCCGAGGCCGCTGCTGCCACCCGGCTGCTGCTCAAGGCGCTGGCCGAAAGCGACGACGGCAAGGGCATCAAGCCCGACGCCGTGCTGCGCACGCGGGTGCAGACGCTGCTGACCGACCCGGCCGTCAGCCGGGCGCAGATGGACGTGGTGGTGAACTACGCCGCCGAGATCACCAAGGCGCTGGCGCCCGGGCCCGGTGCCGACCGGCGCACGGTTGCCGCGGCGTTCGACGTCGCACTGCAGCGGCTGGAGGCCGATGCCAGCCTGTCGCGTGCCGATCGGCTCAATGCCTTGGCGTCCCGGGTGGCGCTGGCCCGCATCGACCAGCCCAAGGACACCCTGAAGCCCAAGCTGCCGCCGGCGCTGGTCCAGCGGGTGCGCGATCACGTGGCGCGCGACGACCGCGAGATCAGCGACGGCTACGAGCGCCAGGCGGTGATTACCGCCGGTGCCGGCCTGCTGACGGAGGCCGGGCTGTGGGCCGAAAGTGATGCCCTGCTCAAGGCCAACCTGGCCAAGAGCCATTCGCCCTACTACCTGATGAGCCAGCTGGGCGGCAACGCCCGAAAGCTGGGCCGCAGCGACGAGGCGCTGCGCTGGTTCGAGTCGGCCTACAACCAGAGCGAGGGCCCGGCCACCCGGCTGCAGTGGGGTGCGTCCTACCTGGCGGCGGTGGTCGATCTGGCACCGCAGGACGCGGCCCGCATCGAGCGGGTGGCGCGCCAGTTGTTTGCCGAGGCCGGCCGCGACCCGGCCGCGTTCCATGAGCGCAGTGCACGGTCGCTGCAGCGTGTCGGCAGCAAGCTGGCCGCCTGGAACAAGACCGGCGAGCACGACGCCGCACTGCGCCGCCTGAACGACGGCCAGGACGGCCAGCCCGGCCTGGCGGCGGTATGTGGCCGGCTGGACGCGGCCGATGCCCAGCGGGCCACCTGCGACGGCATCCTGAAGGCCGCGATCCGGAAGGCCTGAAGGGCTGAACGGCTGCCGACGGCCAGCCTGCCGGATCAGCCCGCCAGCCCTTCGCAGGCCAGACCGGCAACGGGTGGGCTGGCCGGCGCACAGTATGCTTTGGGCTCACCACTCCTTGCAGGATCCCGCCATGCCCCGTGCCGTTCTCGACGAATCCGCCATCCATCCGGCCGTGCGCGCCCGGGTGGCCAGCCACCAGGCAGAGATCGTGCAGGAGGTGCAGGCCGCCGTGGCCCGCCACCCGGTGGTGGTGGTCGGCATGCGCAGCAACCCCTGGCCGAAAAAGGCGCGCCGCGCGCTGGACGCCGCCGGCGTGGCCCACCACGACCTGGACTACGGCAGTTACCTCAGCGACTGGCGCCGCCGCAACGCGCTGAAGATGTGGAGCGGCTGGCCCACCTTGCCGATGGTCTTCGTCAAGGGGCAGTTGGTGGGCGGCGCGACCGATCTTGACCGCTTGATCGCCAGCGGTGAGCTGAAGCGGCTGCTGGCGTGAAGCTGGCGGCCGCCGGTGGGCGGGCCGGGGGCCGGCGTGCCGTGCGCGGGCAGCCCGCGTTGTGTGCGTGGCCGTTGGTGGCACTGCTCGGCGCGACCGCAGCACTGGCGCAGGCCGCTGCGCCGGCAACACCGGCATCGGCAACAGCCGTCGTCCCGACAACACCCAGAGCGGCATTGCCACACGTCGACGCCGCGCCGCTGCCCTGCCGCCTGCACGACCTGCCGCACGCCGCGCTGTGCGGCACGGTGCGCCGCCCGCTGGACCCGGCGCGGCCGATGGCTGTGCGGATCGACGTGCACTACGCCGTACTGCCCGCGCTGGCGCGCCACAAGGCCGCCGATGCGGTGGTGTTTTTTGCCGGTGGACCGGGCCAGAGCGCGATCGACCTGGCGGGCGCACTGGCGTCGCGCTACGCCCGGCTGGGCCAGCGCCGCGACCTGGTGTTTGTCGACCTGCGCGGCACCGGACGCAGCGCGCCGCTGCGCTGCGCCGACGACGACGAGCGCGCCGGGCTGCAGCCGCTGGCCGACGCGCTGGACGAGACGCGGCGCAGGCAGCGGCTGGCGGCCTGCCGGGTGGCGCTGCAAGCCCTGCCTTATGGCGACCTGCGTTTTTTCACCACGTCGCTGGCGGTCGCCGATGTCGACGCGGTGCGGCGCGCGCTGGGCCTGGCGCAGATCAATGCCATCGGCGGGTCCTACGGCACGCGGGCGGTGCTGGACTACTTGCGCTTGTTCCCGGGCGTGCTGCGGCGGGCGGTGCTGGACGGCGTGGCGCCGCCCGACATGCGCCTGCCCGACGCCGCGGCGCGCGACAACCAAACGGCGCTGGACGCGCTGCTGCAGGCCTGCGCCAGCGCACCCGCCTGCCAGCGTGATCACCCCGACTTGCGCGGCCAATGGCAGGCCGTGCTGCAAAGCCTGCCGCAGGATGTGTTGCTGCCGCACCCGTTGACCGGCCGGCCGCAGCCTGTGCGCCTGCAGCGTGAGGCGGTGCTGGGCATGGTGCGTGCGCCGCTCTACGCGCCGGCGCTGGCCGCTGCACTGCCGGCGGTGGTCGGCGAGGCCGCCGCCGGTCGCTTTGCGCCGCTGGCCGCGTTGGCTGGTGCGGTGGGCGGTGGTGCGGGTGGCCTGGCGACCGGGCTGCACTTTTCGGTGGTCTGCGCCGAAGACCTGGGCCCCAACATGCCGGCCAATGAACAGCCCGCCGCCAGCGCAGCCGCGGCACCCAAGGCCCCGGCCGACGCCACGGCGGCCGCGGCGCCGGGCAACGACTTTGGCGACAGCTTTGCCACGCTGTACCGCCAGGCCTGCGCCGACTGGCCCCGTGGCCGGGTCGATGCGGCTTTTTACACCCTGCCACGCAGCAGCACACCAACCTGGTTGCTGTCGGGCGGCCTGGACCCGGTGACACCGCCGCGCCATGGCCAGCGGGTGGCCCAGGCGCTGGGGCCCAGGGCCCGCCACGGTGTGGTGGCCAACGCCGGCCACGGCGTCACCGGCCTGGGCTGCGTGCGCGATGCGGTGGTGCGGTTCATCACCGCCGACGACGACGCTGCCGCGCTGGCCATTGCCGACACGGGCGTGGCCTGCGCCGCCGCCGTACCGCGACCGCTGGCGTTTTTGCCACCGGGTGCGCCGCCCGGCGCGCCGCAAAAACAGCCGACTGCCGCCGCACCCGCCCCGGCACCCGCCCCGGCCACCGCGGCTTCAGTACCTGTGCAAGGCGCTGCACGGTGATCGAAGTCCAGTCGCTGGCCAGGCGTTTCATCACCGGTTGGGGCCGGCGGGCCCGGGTGATGGACGCGGTGCAGTCGGTCAGTTTCGTGGCGGCCGATGCCAGCATCACCGGCCTGCTGGGGGCCAACGGCGCGGGCAAGACCACCACCTTGCGCATGGTGGCCGGGCTGCTGGTGCCGGACGCCGGGCGCATCCGGGTCGATGGCATCGACGTGGTGGCCCGGCCGCAGGCGGCCCAGGCCCGCCTGGGCGTGCTGTCGGACGCCCGCGGTCTGTACCCCCGGCTGACGGCACGCGAAAACATCGTCTACTACGGCCGGCTGCAGGGCTTGGGCGCAGCCGCTGCGGATGCCCGTGCCGTGCTGCTGGCCGATCTGCTGGACCTGGCGCCGCTGCTGGACCGCCGCACCGAGGGCTTCAGCCAGGGCGAGCGCATGAAGACCGCGTTGGCCCGCGCGCTGGTGCACGACCCGTCGCACATCATCCTGGACGAGCCCACCAATGGCCTGGACGTGCTGGCCACCCGCAGCCTGCGCGGGTGCCTGCGCCGCCTGCGCGACGAGCAGGGCAAGTGCATCGTTTTCTCCACCCACATCATGCAAGAGGTGGAACGGCTGTGTGACCAGGTGGTGGTGATGGCCGGCGGCTGCACGGTGGCGCTGGGCAGCGTGCCCGAGCTGCTGGCGCGCACCGGCCAGACCGACTTCGAGGCCGCGTTTGTGCAGCTCGCTTTCCCGGCGGCGCCGGCGTCCTCGGCGGGGCGGATGTCTCAGGCGGCGCAGGGTTTGCCGGCGGCGGTGTCTTGATGGGCGCGGCCTGGCAGGTCTTCTGCAAGGAGCTGGTCGATGCGCTGCGCGACCGCCGAACGCTGGCGATGGTGCTGCTGTCGTCGGTGGCCATCGGGCCGCTGCTGCTGGTGGCGTTGTCGGCGTTGGTGGCCGATTTCGAGGCCCGTGCCGAGTCGCGCGAGATCTATGCGGTCGGCATCGAGGCTGCGCCCACGCTGCAGAACTACCTGCTGCGCCAGGCCTGGACGCTGCAGGTCGCACCCGCGGACTACGCAGCGGCGATCGTCAAGCGCAGTTTCGGCCATGCAGTGCTGGTGGTGCCGGCCAGCTTCGAGCAGGATTTGGCCGACGGGGTCGCGCCGCGGCTGACCCTGGTCAGCGCCAGTGCCAACAACCGCGCCCAGGGCGAGGCCGGCAGCCTGTCGCACCTGTTGCGGGGCTTCAACCAGGAGCAGGCGGCCCTGCGGCTGGTGATGCACGGTGTTGCGCCCGGCCTGTTGCAGGCGGTGCAGGTGGACGAGCAAGACCTGGCCGCACCCAGCGTGCGGGCTGCGCAGTTCACCCGCATGTTGCCGTTCTTCGTGCTGTTGGCGGTGCTGTACGGCGCGCTGCATGCCGCGCTAGACACCACCGCGGGCGAGCGCGAGCGTGGCTCGCTGGAGCCGCTGCTGATGACCCCCGCACCGCGCTGGGCGCTGGTGCTGGGCAAGTGGGGTGCAGTGGCCAGCGTCGGCATGGGGGTGGCGGTGCTGTCGTGTTTCAGCTTCCTGCCGGGGCAGTGGCTGCTGCGCAGCGAGACGCTCTCGGCGATGTTTCTGTTCGGCCCGCGCGAGGCGCTGCTGTTCCTGGCGTTGTTGCTGCCGCTGGCGGCGATGCTCTCAGCGCTGCTGATGGCGGTGGCGATCCGCTGCAAGAGCTTCAAGGAGGCGCAGGCCAACAACACCGTGGTGGTGTTGGCGGTGTCGCTGGTACCGATGGTCACGCTCTTCAACCAGGGCGGTGAGCAGCCCTGGCACCTGTGGGTGCCGGCGCTGGCCCAGTTGACGCTGATGCAGCGGGTGCTGGAGGGCGAGGCCCTGGGCGCCGCCGACCTGCTGTTGCCGCTGGCGGTGGCGGCTGTACTGAGCGCGCTGTGCGTGGCCTTCGTGGCGCGGCAACTGCGGGCCGCCGCGCTGCGCTGACGGACGCCGGCGTGGCTACTGCGTCAAGGTTTCACCCTGCACCATCATCGCCAGCTTGGCCGGCGGCACAGCGCCGCTGGGCCCACACAGGGCCAGTTCCACCGCTTGCTGCCAGGGCAGTGAATGCACGATGACGTTGAAGTGGCGGGCGGCTTCCAAAGCCGTCAGCACCTCGCCCTCCTCACCGACCAGGCGCAGATTGGTCACCACCGCCATCGGGTCGGCCATCGCCACCACGCCGCGCGTCAGCTGCACCCAATCCCAGGCAATGCCCACATCGCCATCGTCGCCGTGCCAGGCCCACAGCGTCTGGCCCACGGTGCGAAACACCGCGTCGCCGGGGTTGGTGATTTGTGTACCGAGGTGCTGCAGGCGTATCGGAATGTGTCTGCCGACCTGCCACAATAAAGGCGGCCAGGCGCGCAAGGTCCAGGGAGGGCAATGCTCAAGCGTGGAGTTCATCATCGTCACCATGACAGTTATGCGTATGGCGGGTAGTTTTCGCCAACCGCCCTCAAATGAAAACATGTAAACCTTTGCAGGGGGTGATCCCAAGTCGCGACCGCCCTGACCTGTAGGCATGTTGCAAGCTGGCTTTTCTTCCGTTCTGCAAGCGGCGAGTCGTGACGACTTCCGTGATGAGGTGGTGCGTTTCTCGCGCAAGCTCGGCTTCAACACCGTGTCGGCCATGGCGGTGGTGGACCTTGCGGTGGGGCGGTCGGAGTTTGTCCAGATAGACAACGCCCCGGCCGGTTACGCGGCGGTGATGAACGACGTGCCCGCGATGCGGCGCGATCCGGTGATGCAGCACTGCCGGCGCCACACCTGGCCCATCGTCTGGGACCAGCAGACCTATACCAGCCAGGGCTTGGGTGAGCTGTGGGAGCAGCAAGCCAGCTTTGGCTACCGCACCGGCATCGCGATGGCGCTGCACCTGCCCGAGGGCCGCCACTTTGCCCTGGGTGTCGAGCGCGACCAGCCCTTGCCGACCGACGGCGTTGAGCTGACCCGGCTGGTGGCCGACCTGCAGCTGTTTGCGGTGCACGCGCAGGACGCGGCGCTGCGGGTGATGTCGCCGGCACCATCCGATGCTGAGCGGCCGTCGCTGACGCCGCGCGAGCTGGAGGCCTTGCGTTGGACCATGGCCGGCAAGACTGCCTGGGAGGTAGGCGCCATCCTGGGCATCAGCGAGCGCACGGCCGTGCTGCACGCCACCAACGCGATGAAGAAACTGGGCTGCAGCAGCAAGCACCAGGCAGTGCTCAAGGCCTTGCGTCTGGGCCTGATCAGCTGACGGCGACGCACGCCGGCCCGCAGCCTGCAGCGGGTCGCGATTGGCCCGTTGCCAAGCCCTGCCGGTGTTGCACCGGGCCACCCCTGTAAGACTTGACACTACCGCATGGTGGTAGGCGCTGGTGAAATAGTGCACAAGCGCTGAGACAGGCGCCACATCCAAAACCTCCTGGAGAAGCCCTCATGCAAGCCACCCCAATCCAATCCCGCACCGTCACCCAGCTGCCACGCGCCGGCTGGTAAAAATCCAACGATTTGCTCCCGGCGGCGTTGCTACGCAGCCGGTTTCAACGGCCCGGATCGCTCCGGGCCGTCTTCTTTTGCAATGGCGATTGTTCTCCGAGCGCGCCCGTGCATCGCGGCGTCAGGGCGATGCAGGCCCGGTGCTCAGCTGCGCTTGGTCGAGCAGGTGTTCAGACCCAGCAGCGGATAGGCGGGACAGAAGCCGATCGCGCCGGTGGCCACCAGCACCACGCCCAGATAGCCCCAGACGCCCACCGTGCCAGTGGCGGCCAGGGCGATGAGCACCAGCCCGGCTGCGACACGAAGTGCGCGGTCAAGGCCGCCGACATTGAGTTTCATGGTGTTCTCCTGCAAGGGATCGGCAAGGCGCCGACCTCGCCACTGTGCCGGTCGGGCCGGGTGGCGTCTGTGACCTGGGTCACCGAGCCAGCATGTCGGCCTGCGCCCCGCCCGCCCTGCCGGTGCCGTTTGACAAGGCACGCAGCGCGGCCGGGTTGAGGATCTCGATCCGCTCCCGCGCGGTACGGACCCAACCGGCGCGCTCGAAGCGCTTGAGCAAGCGGGTGACGATCTCGCGCACGGTGCCCAGCTCGTCGGCCAGGTCCTGGTGGGTGCCCAGCACCACTTGGCCGTGGCCGAGCAGGGCGGCAGCCAGGCGCTGGTCCAGGCGCTGGAACGCTACCGCCTCGGCCAATGCCATCAGGTCGGCCAGACGATCGGCGAAGGTGCCGAAGACATAACGCCGGAACGCATCGTCCTTGGTCCAGCGCTCGAAGGCGGGCGGCGCCAGCACGACCAACTCGGTGGCCAGCGTGGTGATGCCGTGGGCCACCATGGCAGACTGGCCGAACAGGCTGGAGGTGGAGGCGACGCACAGCTCACCCGGGCCGATCCGGTACAGCTCGAGCGAGCGACCGTTGGGCGTGCCGCGCGCGACCTGCACCTCGCCCGACAGCAACATCGGGAAGCCCAGGCAAGGCCGGCCTTCCTCGAACAGCACCTGGCCCGCGGGCAACGTCAGGGTGGCTGTCTCGGCGGCCAGCAGGGTGTCGCGCAGCGCAGCGGGCAGCCCGGCCAGCACGGGGTAGAGCGGCAGCAGGCGGCTGATCAGGGTGTCGGATGGCTTCATCGGCGGGTCGTGGTCATGCCAGATCGGGGGCCGTCAGCGCATCCAGCCGCCGCAGCCAGGCCAAGGCGTGGCCGCGGCTGGCGCCGCACATCTCGGCCGAGGGCCGGAGCGAGGCGCATACGGCCGGCCGTTCTGGCCGACCGAACAGCTTGCAGCGCCACTGTGGATCGAGTTGCACACAAGCGACCCCGGCCGGCTTGCCGAGTGGCATGCCCGGTATGGCGGTGCTGATGGAGGGTGCGATGCAGCAGGCGGCGCAAGCGGGCCGGCAGCAGGCTGGGCCACTCGATGTGGAGTGCGTCGTGGGCAAGGGGATGGCAGACACGGTGTCAGGATCGGGGCGGCGGCGCTGACCGGCATTGTCGCGTGCCGACGCGCCCAGGCCGCCTTGGCCCCGCAGCCCAAGGTGTGAAAGGCCTTCACGCCGAATCTACACGCGCTGCCCGGCCGGGTTTTTACAATGCAGCCCTGTTCTCCTTCGACCTGGCGCCCAACCTCGCCAATGCCCACCGTGCAGCACCCCCAAATATTTGATGTCATCGTCGTCGGTGGCGGCCATGCCGGCACCGAGGCGGCATTGGCGGCCGCCCGCATGGGCTGCGCCACCCTGCTGCTGACGCACAACATCGAAACCCTGGGGCAGATGAGCTGCAATCCGTCTATCGGTGGCATTGGCAAGGGGCATCTGGTCAAGGAGGTGGATGCATTGGGCGGTGCGATGGCCGCGGCCACCGACGAGGCCGGTATCCAGTTCCGCATCTTGAACAGCAGCAAGGGCCCGGCCGTGCGCGCCACCCGCGCCCAGGCCGACCGCATTCTCTACAAGGCGTCGATCCGCCAACGGCTGGAGAACCAACCGAAGCTGTGGCTGTTCCAGCAAGCGGTGGACGACCTGCTGGTCGAGTCCGACGGCAGGGCCGACCGGGTGGTGGGTGCAGTGACCCAGATGGGCATAGCCTTCCGCGCCAAGACGGTGGTGCTCACAGCAGGCACTTTTCTGGACGGGCGGGTGCATGTGGGCTTGCGCAACCATGCGGCGGGCCGGGCGGGTGATCCGCCGTCGGTCACGCTGTCGGCTCGGTTGAAGGAACTCAAGCTGCCGCAGGGGCGCTTGAAGACCGGCACGCCACCCCGCATCGACGGCCGCAGCATCGATTTTTCTCGCCTCACGGCACAGCCGGGTGACCTGGACCCGGTGCCTGTGTTCAGTTTTCTGGGGCAAGCCAGCCAGCACCCACGGCAGGTGCCGTGCTGGATCACCCACACCAATGCCCGCACCCACGAGATCATTCGCTCTGGCTTCGAGCGCAGCCCGATGTTCACCGGTGTGATCGAGGGCGTGGGCCCGCGCTATTGCCCCAGCATCGAGGACAAGGTAAACCGCTTTGCCGACAAGGACTCGCACCAGATCTTTCTGGAGCCCGAGGGCCTGACGACGCATGAGTTCTACCCCAACGGCATCTCCACCTCGCTGCCGTTCGATATCCAGCTGGCGGCGCTGCAGTCGATGGCTGGCCTGGAGAACGCCCACATCCTGCGGCCCGGCTACGCGATCGAATACGACTTCTTCGACCCGCGGGCGCTGAAAAACAGCTTCGAGACCAAGGCGATCGGCGGCTTGTACTTCGCAGGGCAGATCAACGGCACCACGGGCTACGAAGAGGCAGCAGCCCAGGGTTTGTTTGCAGGCGCCAACGCGGCGCTGCAGGCACAGGGCCGGGCGCCACTGTCGCTGCGGCGCGACCAGGCCTACCTGGGCGTGCTGGTGGATGACCTGACCACCCAAGGCGTGACCGAGCCTTACCGCATGTTCACCAGCCGGGCCGAGTTTCGGCTGCAACTGCGTGAGGACAACGCCGACACCCGCCTGACGGATATCGGCCGGGAACTGGGGCTGGTGGACGACCAACGATGGGCAGCCTTCAACCGCAAACGGGACGCAGTGGCGCGGGTGGGTGAGCAACTCAAAGCCAGCTGGGTGCGGCCGGACACCCTGCCTGCAGCCGAAGGTGTGCGTCTGCTGGGCAAGGCCATCGAGCATGAATACAACCTGGCCGACTTGTTGCGCCGGCCGGGCATTGGCTTCGACAGGGTGGTCGAGGTGGCTGCGGTGGCCGACGCTACCCGGCGCCAGCTGGGCTGTGCGCCCACCGCCACCGTTGTTTCACGTGAAACACTGGCAGCCGAACTGGGCCAGGTGCTGGCGGATTCGGTACTTGAACAGGTGGAAATTGCGATCAAGTACGCGGGTTACATAAGCAAACAGGTTGAGGATGTGGGGCGCGCCGCCCACTTTGAGCACCTCAAGCTGCCGCTCTCGCTGGACTACAGCCAGGTGCCGGCGCTGGGTTTCGAGGTCCGCCAGAAGCTTGAACGGCATCGGCCGGAGACCTTAGGGCAGGCATCGCGCATATCCGGCGTGACGCCCGCGGCAGTCTCCCTGCTTTTGGTGCACCTGAAAAAAGGTCGGTCCAGCGGATTTGAAGCCGTGCGCGCAGGCGTGAAATTGGCGGCGGCCGAGGTGGATTCAGGCACAAAACCTGCCGTGTCTGCACAGGATGCAGACTGACATGCCCGGCGACGCGTCCGCCGACCCGGCCAGAAACCAAGGCGCGCAACGGCTTGCGCAATTGGCGGGTGCGGCGGCGACATTGGGCCTGGGCCTGTCCGGCGCAACGCTGCAGCGGTTGATGGAGTACCTGGCCCTGCTGCAGCGCTGGAACAAGGTTTACAACCTGACGGCGTTGCGTGATCCGGATGAAATGATCAGCCACCATCTGATCGATTGCCTGGCTGCATTGCCGGCCTTGCGCCGGCAGATGGCCGACTGCCGGGCTGGGCCGGTGCGCATTCTGGACGTGGGCAGCGGTGGTGGTTTGCCAGGTGTGGTGTTGGCAATGGCGCAGCCCGACTGGCAGGTGTCCTGTGTCGACACGGTGGCCAAGAAGAGCAGTTTCATCCGCCAGGTGGCGGCCGAACTCCGCCTGGGCAATCTGCGCGGCCTGCATGCGCGGGTCGAGAATCTTGATGAGGAGGCGGGTCGGTACGACGTGATCACGTCCCGCGCCTTTGCTTCGTTGGCAGATTTCACGGCCTTGTCCCAGCATTTGCTGGCGGATCGGGGCGTCTGGATGGCCATGAAAGGCCGTGACCCGCAGGACGAGCAAGCCCAGCTGCCGACCGGCGTGCAAGTGTTTCACGTGGAACACTTGCAGGTGCCCGGCTTGCAAGCCCAGCGCTGCCTGGTCTGGATGCGCCGCACACCCGGCTGAATTGCCGCGCGAGTCCCGTCGTCGGCAAAGCGTCTGCCGCTGAGGCTGTTCAAAATGTGATTGCACCGCAGCGATACTCCAGCATGGCTAAAGTCTTTTGCATCGCAAATCAAAAGGGTGGTGTTGGCAAAACGACCACCACCGTCAACCTGGCGGCCGGTCTGGCGCAGGTTGGGCAGCGGGTGCTGGTGGTGGATCTTGACCCGCAGGGCAATGCCACGATGGGCTCGGGCATCGACAAGCGTGCAATGCCGCTGTCGATATACGAGGTGCTGCTGGAGTCGGCCAGCATCGCCGAGGCGCGCCAGCACTCGGTGCAGGGCGGCTACGACGTGCTGGGTGCCAACCGCGAGTTGGCGGGTGCCGAGGTGGAACTGGTGGCGCTGGAGCACCGTAACGAGCGCTTGCGCCGTGCCCTTGCGGCGGTGGCGGCCGATCCTGCGGGCGACTATGACTTTGTGCTGATCGATTGCCCGCCGTCGCTCAGCCTGCTCACCCTCAACGGCCTGTGCAGCGCGCACGGCGTGATCGTGCCGATGCAGTGCGAGTACTTTGCGCTGGAGGGCCTGTCCGACCTGGTCAACACCATCAAGCAGGTTCATGCCAACCTGAACCGCGACCTGCAGGTCATCGGGCTGTTGCGGGTGATGTTCGACCCCCGCATCACGCTGCAGCAGCAGGTCAGCGAGCAGCTGAAGGACCATTTTGGTGAGAAGGTGTTCAAGACCGTGATCCCCCGCAACGTGCGCTTGGCCGAGGCGCCCAGCTACGGCCAGCCGGGTGTGGTGTTTGACCCGTCGTCCAAGGGTGCGGTGGCCTATGTGGAATTTGCGCGCGAACTGGTGCAGCGAGTCGGGGCCATGACGGGCTTGTGATGGGCGCACTGAACCCGCGGGGCTTGCCCGAATCCTTGCTGTCGCGCATCGAAGACGCCGGCATCAACGCCAGTGCACCGCCGCAGCAGCGCTGGCTGGACGGCTGGCTGCTGCGCTACTCACCCGGCAAGGCCAAGCGGTCGCGCTGTGTCCAGGCGGTGGCCGATGGCCGCTTGCCATTGGACGAACGGCTGGCGTTGTGCACGCAGGTGTTCCGTGCGGCGGGGCTGCCGATGGTGGTGCGGCTGACACCGTTCAGCCGCCCGCACGGGCTGGACGCCAACCTTGCCGGCCGCGGCTGGCATCTGCTGGACGACACCCGGGTGATGGTGGCGCCAGAGTTGCCGCAGGCCGCTGAACCGGTGCCCCAGGGCCTGAACCTGGAAATGCTGGACGCGGCAGACTTTGCCGAGGCGGTGGGCGAACTGCGGGGTTCACCGGCTGGGCAGCGTGCGGCTCAGGGTCAACGCCTGGCCTTGTCACCCGTGCCGTACCAGGGCTGGGTGCTGCGCCGTAACGCCGACGCCGTGATCCTGGTCTGCGCCCAGACAGCGATCGAGGCGGACCTGGTCGGGCTGTATGACGTCTTCACCCACCCCGATGCCCGGGGCCAGGGTCTGGCGCGCTGGCTATGCACCACACTGCTGGCGCAGGCCCGGGCGGCGACTGCCCGCACAGCCTATCTGCAGGTGGATGCCGGCAACACAGCGGCCCGGGTGATCTACCACCGGCTGGGTTTTGCCGATGCTTACGCCTACCACTACCGCACGCCGGACCCCGACGTGCACTGAGTGCCAGAGCGTGGCTGCCGCTTCGGGCGCTCGAGGCGCCTGCGGCTTAAAGCCCCAGCCCCTCGTCCAGCCCCAGGTGCACGTTCATCGACTGCACGGCGGCGCCACTGGCGCCCTTGCCCAGGTTGTCCAGCCGGGACATCAGCACGACCTGGTGCTCATTGCCAAAAACAAACAACTCGCAGCGGTTGCTGTCGTTGCAGGCCTGCACGTCGAAGAAGCCTTCTTCCATCGTGGCTGGGTCGCCCAGCGGCATCACGGTCACAAATCGCTCGCCCGCGTAAAAGTCGGCCAATGTTTGCTGCAGTGCAGCAGGCGTGGCGCCGGCACGCAGCTGGCTGAGGTGCAGCGGCACCGTTACCGCCAGGCCTTTGTAGAAGTTGCCGACCATGGGCAAAAACACCGGTGTCTGGGCCAGGCCGGTGTGGGCCAGCATCTCGGGCAGGTGCTTGTGCGCCAGGTTCAGACCGTAAGGGCGTGGCGATTGCAGCCGGGCGTCCGCGACGCCTGCAGCCGTCACCACCGCGCCCGCCTCGTACTGCTCGATCATCTTCTTGCCACCGCCCGAGTAGCCGGTGATCGAGGTGGCCGACAGCAGCGCGCTGGCCGGCACCAGGCCGGCGTCCACCAGCGGGCGCAGCAGCAGGATGAAGGCGCTGGCATGGCAGCCCGGATTGGCGATGCGCTTGGCAGCCCGCAGCTTGGCACGCTGGTCGGGTGCCAGCTCGGGCAGGCCAAATACCCAGCCCGGCAGCGTGCGGTGCGCGGTGCTGGCGTCGATCACGCAGGTGTTGGGGTTGTGCACCAGTGCCACGGCTTCGCGCGCGGCGTCGTCGGGCAGGCATAAAAAGGCCACATCAGCGGCATTGAGCAGGCGGGCGCGCTCGGCCGTGTCTTTGCGGCGATCCGGCGCGATGCGCAGCACTTCGATGTCAGCGCGGCGCGCCAGCATCTCGTGGATGCGCAAGC
>JBBQAH010000003.1:0-61181 GCA_038316145.1 Burkholderiales bacterium | reverse complement strand
CTTCCACTTCAACCTGCAGCCCGAGCCCGACCACTGCCGGCCCGGCATGGTCAACCTGCAGCAGTACTACCTGGAGCAGTACCTGGTCGAGCGGGCGATGGCGCTGCCCACGCTGGACCTGCGCTGGAAGCACAAGGTGGTGGCGGTGACGCCGCTGGGGGCTGGCCAGCCGTCGGGTGCGGACCTGCCCGGTGCGACCCTGCCCGGTGCCGGCAGCCCAGGCGCGCTGATCGAGGTCGAAACCGCCGACGGCCGCTACACGCTGCAGGCCGACTGGCTGGTGGTGGCCGACGGCGCGCGCAGCCCGGTGCGCCGGCAACTGGGGCTGGACGTCGAGGGCAAGATCTTCCAGGACCGGTTCCTGATCGCCGACGTGGTGATGCAGGCGCAGATGTTCGCGGACGGCGCCGCCGAGCGCTGGTTCTGGTTCGACCCGCCGTTTCACCCCAACCAGAGCGTGCTGTTGCACCGCGAGGCCGACAACGTCTGGCGCATCGACTTCCAGCTCGGCTGGGACGCCGACCCGGACGAGGAGAAAAAACCCGAACGGGTGATCCCGCGCATCCAGGCGATGCTGGGCCCGGACCGCGACTTTTTGCTGGAGTGGGTCAGTGTCTACACCTTCCAGTGCCGGCGCATGCAGCAGTTTCGCCATGGCCGCATCCTGTTTGCCGGCGACGCGGCGCACCAGGTCTCACCCTTTGGCGCACGCGGCGCCAACTCCGGCCTGCAAGACACCGACAACCTGGCCTGGAAGCTCAAGCTGGTGCTGGACGGCCTGGCGCCCGACACGCTGATGGACAGCTACAGCGACGAGCGGGTGGCCGCCGCCGACGAGAACCTGCTCAACTCGACCCGCTCGACCGACTTCATCACGCCCAAGAGCGCGGTGTCGCGTGAGTTCCGCAACGCGGTGCTGACGCTGGCCGGCGAGCACGCTTTTGCACGCGCGCTGGTCAACTCGGGCCGCCTGTCGGTGCCGGCGCACCTGACGGCGTCCGCGCTCAACACCCCGGATGGGGCCGAATTCAACAGCGTGATGCAGCCCGGCGCACCAGTGGCCGACGCGCCGGTGCGCCAGCGCGTGGCTGCCGATGCTGACGGGGTGGGCGGCGAGGCCGACAGCTGGACCGACGGCTGGTTGCTCAGCCATACCGGCGGGCGCTTTGTGCTGCTGCTGTTTGCAGACAGCCCCGAGGCGCTGGACGTCGCCACCCTGCAAGCGCTGCAGCCCCTGGCCAGCGGCCGAATCCCGGTTCACACCGTGCTGATCTGTTCACAAACCGACAGCCCGCCAGCCGGCACCACACCGGCCGGCTGCACGCTGCTGATCGATCACCAGGGCGCTGCCGCCCGCCGTTTCGACGGCCAGCCCGGCACCGCATACCTGCTGCGGCCCGACCAGCACGTGGCCGCACGCTGGCGCTGGCTGGACGCCGCGGCCGTGGCCGACGCCCTGGCGCGGGCCACCGGCCAAGCCGGCCCGGACAGGGGCCCTGGACTGCCCGGCGCCGACGCCACCCACCCCGCCGCCGCGGCACCGGCGGCCCGCCCGACGCCCGCGCACGCTTGAGCGCGCAACCCACGCCACCCCCCGGCATCCTCGGCCAGTGCCACCAACCCACCGCGACCATGACCCCGCACCTGCAGACCCAAGCCAACTTCGGCGTCCCCGGCCAGCGCTACCTCAACGCCTACACCCCGGGCGACGACTTCTATGAAGCGCTGATCGACAGCCACCGCGGCCTGGACGATGCCCAGAGCCAGGCGGTCAACGCCCGGCTGATCCTGCTGCTGGCCAACCACATCGGTGACCTGCGGGTGCTGCATGAAGCGCTGACTGCTGCGCGCCAAGGCGCAGCGGTCAGGCCCGCCACCACCACCACCACCGCCACCACCGCCACGCCCATCTCCGCCACCGCCACGGAGCGCCAGCCATGACCGGACCGTCGATCGACGCCACCCACGCCCCCGCGCTGGCCAGCTGGGTGGCCTCGGCCAACCTGCCGGGCTGCGAGTTTCCGGTCCAGAATCTGCCCTTCGGCCGCTTCCGGCGCGCGGGTGCGGCAGGCCTTGAAGAACCCTGGCGCATCGGCGTTGCCATCGGCGACCAGATCCTCGACCTGGCTGCGGCCACCGCCACAACAACCGGCACCGCCGGCCACTGGCCCACCACCAACACGGCGGTGCAGACGGCACTCGCCGCACTGGCCGCCGGCAACCTGGCTGCCGTGATGGCCGCACCCAAGGCCGACCGGGTTGCGCTGCGCCACGCGCTGTCGGCTGCGCTGCGCGCCGGCAGCCCGCAACAACCCGCGCTCACCGCCTGCCTGCTGCCCCAGGCCGACGCCGAGATGGCGCTGCCCTGCCCCATCGGCGACTACACCGACTTCTACACCGGCATCCACCACGCCACGACGGTGGGCCAGCTGTTCCGCCCCGACAACCCACTGCTGCCCAACTACAAATGGGTGCCCATCGGCTACCACGGCCGGGCCTCGTCGCTGGTGGTCAGCGGCACACCGCTGCACCGCCCGCTGGGCCAGACCAAGGCGCCTGCCGCCGAGACCCCCAGCTTCGGCCCCTGCCAGCGGCTGGACTGCGAACTGGAGCTGGGCGCGCTGGTCGGCCCCGGCAATGCGCTGGGCCAGCCCGTGCCGATCACCGAGGCCGAGGACCGGCTGTTTGGCCTGACCCTGCTCAACGACTGGTCGGCCCGCGACATCCAGGCTTGGGAATACCAGCCGCTGGGCCCGTTTCTGGCCAAGAACTTCGGCACCACACTGTCACCCTGGGTGGTGACGATGGAGGCACTGGCACCGTTCCGCGGGCCCTTCGGCCGGCCCGCCGGCGACCCGCAGCCCCTGCCTTACCTGGACAGCGAGGCCAACCGCCAGGCTGGCGCCATCGACATCACACTGGAGGTGTGGCTGCAAACCGCCGCCATGCGCAGCGCCGGCAGCGCGGCCGTGCGTTTGTCGCAAAGCAACTTCAAGGACGCCTACTGGACGCTGGCGCAACTGCTGACCCACCACGCCAGCAACGGCTGCAACCTGCAGACCGGCGACCTGCTGGGCACCGGCACCCAGTCCGGCCCCGATGCCGGCCAGGGCGGGTCGCTGCTGGAGCTGTCGGCCGGCGGAAAACAGCCCTTCAGCCTGCCCGGCGGCGAGCAACGCACCTTTCTGGCCGACGGCGATACCCTGATCCTGCGCGCGTACTGCCAGCGCCCCGGCGCCGCCCGCATCGGCTTTGGCGACTGTGCCGGCACCATCCTGCCCGCGCCGGGCTGAACCGGTCGAACGGGCCTGACGCCCTGGCCCGACCGCCTGGCCTGACTGCCTGACACAGCGGCCCATCCCGGGCGACAAAAGCGCGCACCCCGCCGCCGGCCGGTACCCGGCGGGCCGCAGAATGCCCGGATGCGCGCCAACCCTCCGCCTCCTCATGCTGCTGCTGCCGGCCATCGCGCCATCGGCGACCTGCCCCGACCGGGCTTGGCCGCGTACCGGCCGGCCCGCCGTACGGCGGGCCTGGCAGGGCTGCTGGTGCTGCCGCTGCTGTGGGCCACGCTGGCGGCCTGCAGCACGCCTGGCCCAACCCACCCGCCGGTGCTGCTGCTGGGCGAGGTGCATGACAACGCCGCCGGCCATGCGCTGCGCTTGCAGACACTGGCGCAGCAAGTGAACGCCGGCGCCCGGCCGGCGCTGCTGATGGAGCAGTTCGACCGGGAGATGCAGCCGCAGATCGACCAGGCCCGACAGCACGCCCCCGGCATGCCGCCCGGCGACGCCGAACTGGATGCCGCCGTGGACGCCTTGGTCAAACTGGGCAGCCCGGCCACCGGTGCGGCCACCTGGGACTGGGCGCTGTACCGGCCGGTGCTGCGGCTGGCCCTGCAACACCGGCTGCCCATCGTCGCCGCCAACGTATCGCGCGCCGACGCACGCCGGGTCATGCAACAAGGCCTGGCCGCCACCGGATTCAACCCCGCGGTGCCGGCCGACATCGCCCGTGCCCAAGCCGCCGACATCGCCGACAGCCACTGCGGGCAGATCAACCCGACACAAGCCGCCCGGATGGCGCTGGCGCAAGTGGCGCGCGACCAGGCGATGGCGCAAACGGTGGACCGCTACGCCGAGCGTGGCGTCGTGCTGCTGGCCGGCAACGGCCATGTCCGCAACGACATCGGCGTGCCACGCTGGCTGAGCGCCCAGACCCGCCAGCGCGCCAAGACCATCGCCTACCTCGAGCCCGGCGACGGCCGTCCAGCCAACGCCTTCGACGAGGCCGTGCCGGTGCCCGCACAGCCCCGCGACGATCCCTGCAAGGCCATGACCGTGCCGCAGCCGCGCCCACCGGTGTAGGCCAGACATGCCCGAAGTCGCCGGGCACCCCCCTAGGCAAAGCGCACGGTCCCGGTCGGTGGCCGGCTAGAGTCCGGCAAACGTCTCGACCGACCCGAAGACGATCCAACCGGCCAGGACCGATGCCCGCCACGCCCTACCAACCCGCCTGGACCACCACAAACCCCGGCCCAGACCCAGACCCAGCGTGCGCCAAGATGCTGGTGCAGTGGGTCCGACAAAGACGGGCATGCATGCGGGGGTGCGCTGCCGGCAGGCCACGCCATCGGCACAGCGGCGCAGCGGTGCAACGCCTTTGCAATGGCCATCGGCGCCAGACAAATCGCTGTGAATAAGCACCGCCTGTCGGGTGGCTTCAGTCCGGAGCGCCTGACCGCGCGCTCGACCGGAACCCACGGCAGTCAAGCTCTGCGCGCCCATCGTGTGCCCTACGGCGGGGTTTGCGCTTGGGCGGCATATGCTGTCGTTCACGGCATTTCCCGGGTCTGGCTGACCCGCTCAAAACAGCCCGTAGCGGCGCTCCGCTTGCTTCGGTACCTGGAGAATCCTATGCATGCCAAGACTTTATTCCTCACCGTGTTGCTCGCGTCCACCCGTGCCTTCGCCCAAGATGCTGTCCAAACAGATGGCGACAAGTACAAGGTCATATTCGAGAACGATTGCGTCAGAGTTCTCGATTACAAAGACCTGCCAGGACAGGCCACCCACCAGCACAGGCATCCTGCATTTGTGCTGTATGCGTTCACGCCATTCAAGAGATCGATTACCCTGCCCGACGGCAAAATCCTTCAGCGTCAATTCAAGGGCGGCGACGTCATGTGGTCAGACGCGCAAACACATATCGGCACAAATACCGGTGAAACTCCGACGCACGTGCTGCTCGTTGAAATGAAGAACAATATCGGCGTGTGCGCCAGCAGGTGAGGCTTAACCTGCCAATAACCGGCAACACCAGAACTCACTGCGCACAATAGAGGCGACATCACAGCGGGCAGCGTGACGCTCGCGCGTCCTTGGGTCTTGGCCGCAGGCGCTGCCCTGCAGCAGTGGTGAAACCTTGCCCGCAGACCAACCGGAGTCGAACACCGTAAATTCCACCAACAGCGATCGAGTCTTCTCGGGATCCATTGCGCAGTGGTATGAGCACTACATGGTGCCGATGACCTTCGACCCCTATGCGAGAGACCTGGCCCACCGACTGACGGCGCTTCAACCCTCAGCCGTGCTGGAGGTCGCTGCAGGCACTGGCGTTGTCACCCGTCGCATGGCGGCTCGGTTGCCGGACCATGTATCCATCGTGGCAACCGACCTGAACCAGCCGATGCTCGATCACGCGATGGGTATCGGCACGGCGCGGCCGGTCACCTGGCGGCAGGCAGATGCGGTGCATCTGCCGTTTGGCGATGAAACCTTCGACGTCGTGGTGTGCCAGTTCGGCGCGATGTTCTTTCCGGACAAGGCGGCAGCCTTCGCAGAGGCCTGGCGGGTTCGGCGCCCCGGCGGCACGTTTCTGTTCAACGTGTGGGGCCGAATAGAAGACAACGAGTTTGCCGACTGCGTGACCCAATCGATGGCTGGACTGTTCCCGGCGGACCCGCCCCGATTCCTGGCCAGGTTACCGCAGGGCCACCACGATCAAAAGGCGATCGCCACCGCGCTTTTCCAGGGCGGCTTCACGGGTACGCCGGTCTTCGAGACCGTCAGCGCGCAGAATCTGGCCGAGTCGGCCCGGTTTGTCGCGATTGCATACTGCCAGGGTACGCCGCTACGCAGCGAGATCGAGGCACGGGACGCGTCGATCCTGGGCGAGGCCACGGATATTGCCACGGCGGCTATCGGCCAGCGCTTTGGCACCGCCCATCGAGCCCGGCACTATCAGCCTGCAGCAACAGCCGGCCATGCCGGCGGTGGTGGACCTGCTGGAGGGCCGGATCGATGCCCTGGCGCCGGCCTCGGCGCCCGAGGCGCTGATGGTGCAGATACTGCTGCTGACCCCGGGCATCACGCTGTTCGACTTTGCACAAGCCGAGGCTTGCTCGCGCCGCTTTGCCTTCATCATCCCGGTGCTGCTGCCCCGCGGGGTGGTGGACCTGGCGCGCGACCTGCCGGCCAGCGACGTGCGGCTGGTGGCGCCCGAGGCCGCCCGCCTCTATCGCAACGGCGGGCCCTGGCTGCAGCCTTACCTGCCGTTCTGGCTGGTTAACGTGGCCGACTGCATGTGGGTGGTGCTGGGGGCGATCGTTGCGCTGCTGATCCCGCGGGCGCGGGTGGTGCCGCCGCTCTGCCAGTTCCGCATCCGGTCGCGGGTGTTCCGCTGGTAAGCCCGGCTGCAGCGCAGCCGCGCTTCGCGGCGTGTGTCGTGCTGGCTCCACACCACCGACCGCCGCAGCCCCGACCGCCGCAGCCCCGAGTGCGGCAGCGCACAGATTGCAGGGCGGTCCGGGTGTAACCTCATGAATCACGTCAACGGGTACGGCAGTCCATGTCAGTCGAAAACCAAGAGGGCCGCCGAACCAATACCCTCCTGGGGGCCCGGGCAGACGAAGACCTGTCCGCCGACCAGACCGCCCAGACGGTGATCACGGCTTGGCACGCCATCGACGATGCCTTGACGCCGGTGGTCGGCTCACGCGGCTTGGTGGCGCTGTATTTGCGTGCGCTGCACCTCACCGCCGTTGACCCCGCCCTGGCGGAAGGAGGTGAACCGGCCAGGCTGGCCTTGAACGCAGCCACCACCCCAGCGCTGCTGCAGGCCTTGATTGCCCGCCAAAGCCCGGCGGACGCCGCAGCCACCGGCACCACTTTTCTTCAGGTCTTCCACGGTCTGCTGTCCAGCTTGGTCGGCCCGTCGCTGACCGAGCGGCTGCTGCGCGCCGTCAGGACCTCTTCTCCCAGCAATGCACCGTCTCAGGACAAATTGCCATGATCACCAAAGTCACCATCAACCGCCTGGCCACCGGTGTGCCCGGGCTCGACACGGTGCTGGGCGGCGGATTGCCCGAGTTCTCGTTCAACCTGATTGCCGGGCCGCCGGGCTGCGGCAAGACCACGCTGGCGCACCAGATGATGTTTGCGCTCGCCACGCCCGAGCGCCCGGCGATCTACTTCACCGTGCTGGGCGAGCCGCCGCTGAAGATGCTGCGCTACCAGCAGCAGTTCGAGTTTTTCGACCATGACGCGGTCAACCGCAGCGTGCGTTTCATCAACTTGTCTGAAGACGCGATGACCGGTGAACTGGACAAGGTGCTGCGCCGCATCGTCGAGGAGGTCACCACGCACAGCCCGGCGCTGGTGTTTGTCGATTCGTTCCGCTCGGTGGTCGAGGCCCACGGCGTCACGGGCGACGCCCACAACCGCCTGCAGCAGTTTGTGCAACAGCTGGGCATGCTGATGACCAGCTGGCAGGCCACCACCTTCCTGATCGGCGAGTACTTCAACGAGACCGATGCCAACCCGGTGTTCACCGTGGCCGACGGCCTGATCTGGCTGCGCCAGAGCGTGGAGCGCAACTCGATGGTGCGCAAGCTGCAGATCATGAAGATGCGCGGCCAGCCCACGCAGCCGGGTCTGCACACCTTTCGCATCAGCACCAAAGGGCTGGAGGTGTTTGCGCCGGCGCTGTCGCACACCAGCACCGCCGCGCTGCCGGGCGCCCCACGCGTGACGATGGGCGTGTCCGGCCTGGACGAGATGATGGGCGGGGGCTTGCCTCGCGGCTATTCGCTGCTGGTGGCCGGCCCGTCGGGATCGGGCAAGAGCATGCTGGCGGCGGCCTTTTTGGCCGAGGGCGTGCGCCTTGGCGAGACCGGCGTGTTTGCCGCGTTCGAGCAACAATCCAGCCAGGCGCGCAACCCGGTGGTGGCCGCGTTGATCGCCAGCGGCAAGGTCAGCCTGATCGACAGCCGCACGGCCGATCTGTCGATCGACGAGGTGATGTACCGGTTGCTGGCCGAGATCCAACGCGTCGGCGCCAGCCGGGTGGTGCTGGACTCGCTGTCGGGCTTCGAGCTGGCACTGGCGCCGACCTTCCGCGAGGACTTTCGCGAATCATTGGCCCGCCTGGTCTCGGCGCTGGCCAGCGCCGACGTGACGGTGCTGATGACCTCGGAGCTGGAAGACCGCTACACCGACCTGCGTTTCTCGCCCTACGGCACCGCCTTCATGACCGACGCGATCATCGTGCAGCGTTACATCGAGGTCGAAAGCCGGCTGCTGCGCGTGATGGCGGTGGTCAAGGTGCGCGGCAGCGCCCACACCAATCAGCTGCGCGAGTTCACGATCGATGCCCAGGGCATCCAGATGGCTGACATGTTGACCAACCGGGAAGGCTTGCTCGGCGGCCGGCCCACTCTGGTCCGTCGGCTGGCCGAGTCCTTGGGCGACCCGGTTGGGCTGACACGCGATGGCCGCCTCAACTGACGCCACAGCGGGCTTGCGATGACACACGCCCAAGGCGGGCCGGACAGCACGGCGGCGGTCGCTGCCGAAGCGTTGGCGCAGGTCGAGGCCAAGGTTGCCGCGGCCCGGGCGGTGCTGGTGCGGTTGTTGCAAGCGCAGCTGGCGATAGAGCGGCCCACCAACCACCTGTCGACGGCCCAGTTGATCGAAGCCAACGAGGAACTGGTGGTTTCGGCCGTGCGCAGCCTGGCCGACGCCGCTGCCGCCGCCCTGGCGCTGGACGCCGCGCTGCAATTGGCCGAGCGGGACACGCTGACCCACCTGCCCAACCGGCTGCTGCTGCGCGACCGCTTTGAGCGGGCGCTGATCGCGGCCAAGCGCCATGGCGGCCGGCTGGCATTGCTGTTCCTGGACATCGACGGGTTCAAGCAGATCAACGACACCCTGGGCCATGCCGCGGGCGATGCCGTGCTGCAACGGGTGGCCGCAACCCTGCTCGCCGCCGTGCGTGATGGCGACACCGTCTGCCGCTACGGCGGTGACGAGTTCGTGGTGCTGCTGACCGAGGTCGCCCAAGCCGAAGACGCCGCCCAGGTGGCCCGAAAGCTGACCGCGGCGCTGGCCTTGCCCACGACGGCCGGCGGTGCGCCGGTGACGCTGTCGGCCAGCATCGGCATCAGCATCTACCCCGACGACGGCCTTGACGCCGACACCCTGCTGGGCAAGGCCGACGCCGCGATGTACCGCGCCAAACGGCTGGACCGGGGCGGCTTTGCCTGGCAGGGCCAGCGCGCCGATGCTGGCCAAGCAGCGGCCAGGGCGCCAGTCGCAGCAGTGCCCAACCCGCCAGCAGCCGCTGAGCAGGCGCGCCATCTGGAGCGCTTGCGCGATGCCAACGAGCACCTGGTGCTGGCCGCGCTGGACGCACGCACGCTGCAGGCCGCCGCGGAGAAGGCGCGGCGGCGGCAGATCGACCTGTTGGCGGTGGCAGCGGACGAACTGCGCAACCCCCAGGCCCCGATCCGCCTGGCGATCTCGATGCTGGGCCGTGATGGTGGCGACGCGCCGTAGCTGCCGCAGCTGCAGGCCCTGGTGGACAGCCAGGCCTCTCAGGTCTCGCGGCTGCTGGACCGGCGCAGCGACCTGCGCCCGGCCGGCCTGGCTGGCGCACGGCCGGTCGCCCTGGCGCTGGACTGGCAGGCGTTTGATCTGGCCGGTTTGCTGCAGAACCTGGTGGCGTCCTACCGGCCCGGGATGGCCTTGCGGGGCCAGCAACTCGACCTGCTGCTGCCGTCCCCGACGCTGACCGTGGTCGGCGACCCGGCTCGCCTGGCGCAAATTGTGGGCAACCTGCTGGACAACGCGTGCAAACACAGCTTTGACGGCGGGCATGTCTACCTGGTCGTGCGGCGTCAGGCCAAGACACTGGCGCTGACCGTCAGTGATGCCGGCATCGGCATCAGCGCGCAGGCCTTGCCCGGTATCTTCGAGCCCTTTTCACAAGACCCGCAAGCCATCGGCTTCAACGGGCTGGGCCTGGGCATCGGGCTGACGGTGGTGCGCGCCCTGGTTGAAGCGCATGGCGGCAGTGTGGTCGCGCGCAGCGCAGGCACCGGCCTGGGCAGCGAGTTCACCGTCACGCTGCCGCTGGCACAAGCCCAGCCGCCGACCCCCGTGAAGACCGCTGCGCGGGTCTAGCCGGGCGGCTTCACATCGGGCGGGTTCACACCGGGCGGGTTCACACCAGTGCGCGGCGGGCGTCCAGCTTGAAGCCCGGGTAAGCCGCAGCAGCCACCGCCGCGCAGCGCGCCACATACGGTGGAAACCCCACCAGCGGCATGAACAAACGCGGCTTGCCCGGGATGTTGGCGCCCAGGTGCCAGGAGTTGCAGCTCAACAGCACGGTGCCGGCGGCCACCGCGTCGACATGCGCGACCCAGGCCGTCTCGGCCTCGACGGTGGGCTCGATGGTGGTCAGGCCTTGCCGGTCGAGGTGGGCCATGCAGTCGGCGATCCACTCGACATGGTGCTTGATCGAGACGATGACGTTGGTGAACGCCGACGGGCTGCCCGGACCGGCGACGTTGAACAGGTTGGGGAAGCCCGCCACCATCAGGCCCAGGCAGTTCAGCGGCCCGCCGGCCCGCTTTTGCTGGATGCTCAGGCAAGCGGGCGGTGGCGGGGTCAGACACCGTTGCGCGGATCTTGCCGCGCACAAACTCGGCCGCCAGCGCGGTGGACCGGGGGTTGAGCAGCAGGTCGTCAAACGCGCCCAGCAGCGAAAACCCGCCGCGCTGCCAGCGCGCCTCGAACCGGGCCTGGCGCTCGGCCGGGGTTGCAGCCTCGGCCGACCCCGGGTTGGGCGGTGACTCGGACCCGTTACCGCCCCGCATCTGCCGGTGGCGCGCGCGGAACCCCGGGGAGTCGGCCTTGAGTAGCGCTCGGTCCAGTGCCAGTCTTGCTGCAGGGCGTCATCGAAGCCGAACGAGTACGCCAGGCTCTGGATGTCAACCGGCGCGCCGGGGTAGCGGTTGAAGTACCAGGTGCCGCCCACGCCGCCTGCGGCCTCGACTGCCTGCGCCGACAGGCCCAGGCAGCGCGCCTTGTGCAGCATGTACCGGCCGGCAAACCCGGCGCCGACGATCGGCAGGTCGACCTGTCGGGCGGCTGCGGGCGAGGGGGCGGAGTCGGGCAAGGGTTTGGGGGCAGTCACGGCCGCAGGCGCAACCGCATGCGCAGCCCCACCGGCTTCATCGCAAAGGCCAGGTGCTCACGGGCCTCGTGACCGTCGGGTGTGTCCACGGCCTCGATGTCGAAGCGGCCCAGCAGCACGGCCATGGCCATCTTCATCTCCAGCAGCGCCAGGTAGCGGCCCGGGCAGATGCGCGGGCCGGCGCCAAACGGCATCGAGATGCGCTTGGCCGAGCTGGCCTGCTGGGCCGGGCCGCCGTCGGCCAGCCAGCGCTGGGGCTCAAACGCGGCGGCATTGGGCAGGTGGGCATCGCTGACGCTGTCGCGCCGCAGCAGGCTGATCACCACGGTGCGCGCCGGCACCAGCACATCGCCCACGGTGGTCTCGCGCAGGGTTTGCAGCGGCATCAGCGGCGCCACCGGCTTCAGGCGCATGGTCTCGTGGGCGCAGGCCTCGACAAAGTCGAGCCGGGCCAGCTGGTCGATGGTGAGTGCCGCCGGGTCGCCGGCAAACTGCCGCACCTCGGCGGTAGCGCGGGCCAGCGCTGCCGGGTTGCGCCACAGCAGGTGGATCATCCAGGCGACGGTGTTGGCGGTGGTGTCCTCGCCGGCCAGCAGCATGGTCAGCACATTGCCGGCCACTTGATCGTCGGTGATGCCGCTGGCGGGCTGCTCGGCGGCTGCGATCATCGCCTGCAGCAGGTTCTTGGGGTGCTCGCGCAGGGCCGGGTCGGCCAGCATCTGGGCGCGGGCCTGGGCGATGAAGCCGCCAACCGCCCCTTTGACCTCGACCACGCTGCGGTCCAGTGCACGGTCAGCCGCCGAGCGCCAGACCCGCCAGATCGGCAGCGGTGCCAGCAAGCGCCGGGCCAGCGCCGGGAATATCTTGTCCAGGTGCTGCTGGATCACGTCCTCGTCGGACTCGAGGGTGTTCACGTCGGCGCCAAAAGCCAGGCCGGCGATCGCGTCCACCGTGAAGCGCATCAGGTCGGCCTGCAGGTCGATCTCGGTGTGCTGCTCGGCAGCCTGCCGCCAGCGGCCGTGCAGCCGCCCCGCCACCCGCAACATCGCCGGAAAGTAGTCGCGCACGTGAGACGGGTCGAACCCCGCCATCACCATGCGGCGCTGCGCCCGCCAGGCCTCGCCATTGGCGCCGAACACGCCGGGCAGCAAGCCCATCTCGGTGCTGATCTGCTCCAGCCGGCTGGTGCGGCGAAAGCCGTCCGGCCGGTCACGCAGCACGCTGGCCACCACGGCATGGTCGCCCACCACCAGGATGCGCAGCCGGCCCAGCCGCAGGTGGAAAAACGGCCCCAGCTCACGGCACCACTGCTCGAGTTGCAGGTGGAAGCGGGTGGGCTTGATTTGCAGCAAGTTGCCCAGCAGCGGCAGGCCGCGCGGGCTGGGCAGGTCTTGGATGCGGCGCAACGCGGCGGTCCGGACAAGCTCAGGCGTGGACTGGATCATGGGCGGCACAGAAAAGGCATGAGGCGATATTAGGCTGCGGCGGCACGCATCGCGCCCCGTACAAGCACCCTGGCGCCGATCCGACCCCGGCGTTGATACATTCCTCTTAGGGGACTAGCCAAACCTGGTATTAGATTCGCATGGTTCTGACGGTCAAAATCGAACAAACGTGCCCTCAGGCGGGCCTTGAGCCGGAGGGCATCCGGCGCACGACAGGCGCGACAGCCACGCAGGGTGTCGCAGGAGACTTGCCATGACATTGACATCCCTTTTTGGCGTGACCCTTGCCGCCCTGGCCGGCCTGCTGGGCGCGCAGTCCGGCTGGGCCCAGGCCTACCCCAGCGCGCCCATCGTGCTGGTGGTGCCTTTTGCGGCCGGCAGTGGCACCGACGCGGTGGCGCGCACCGTCGCCAAGGGCCTGACCGACAGGCTCAAACAGCAGGTGCTGGTGGACAACCGGGCCGGGGCCAGTGGCCAGATCGCCGCGCAGTTTGTGGCCGCGGCCAAGCCGGACGGCTACACGCTGATGATGACGACCAACACTTCGCATTCGGCGAATCCGGCGCTGTTCAAGACCCTGCGCTATGACCCGATCAAGGACTTCACGCCGGTGGCGCGCGTCGGCGAGTTGCCATTTGCGCTGCTGGTCAACAACAAGTTGCCGATCAACAGCGTTGCCGAGCTGATCGGCTACGCCAAAGCCAACCCCGGCAAGCTGTCCTACGGCACGCCCAACAGCACCTCGCTGGTCGCCTCGGAGACGATCAACCGCATCGCCGGCATCAAGATGGTGGGTGTGCCCTACAAGTCCAGCCCGCAGGCCCTGACCGACCTGATGGGCGGTAGCCTGGATGTGTATGTTTGCGACCTCGGCTCGGGCGGGGCGATGATGAAGGCCAACCGGGTTCGCGTGCTGGGCACGACCAACGCCGGCGGGTCGCGAAACCTGCCGGGCGCAGTGCCTGTCGCGCAGACCTTGAAGGGCTTCGACCTCACCTCCTGGAACGGCGTTTTTGGCCCGGCCGGCATGCCCAAGGCCATCGTCGACCGGCTCAACACCGAGATCCAGGCCGTGCTGGCCGACAAGGACGTGCAGGACAAGCTGGCCGCGGCAGGCTTTGAGGTCTGGCCCAGCAAGTCGCCCGACGAGTTTGCCCGCTATGTGTCCGAGCAGTTGGCGCATTGGACGGTCTTGATCAAAGACGCCGGCATCCAGCCCGAATGAGCCCGGTCATGCAGCCCGACCCCGCCAAGCCGCGTTACCTGGTGCGCAGCGCCGATGTGCCCGGTTACGCGCCCGCCAACCACCAGCACACCGTCAACCAGCGCCTGGTCGGTCCGGACAACGTGGGCGCCCGGCAGATGGAGGTGGTGCTGGGCACCTTGTCGCCGGGCGGCGGCGCGCTGCCGCATGCGCACCCCGGCATCGAGCAGGCCTGTTACCTGCTTGAGGGCAGCGCGCGGGCCGAGGCGCAACTGCTGCACCTGCCGCTCAAGCCGGACCGGTTTGTCGCCTGCCTGCCCATCGGCCACGCGCTGGCGGACCCGCCGTCGCTGCGCATTGCCGAACTGGCCGGCGAGCGCTTTGCGATGTTCGACCGCGACGCGGCGCCGGCCAACTGCGACAACGTGATCGCCATTTTCAGCCGGGCCGGCGTGCACCCGCGCACCTGCCATGCGGCGCGCGCTTCTCAAGCCACACCCGGCGCGCCGCCAACATCGACGCGGTGTAGTCGTCAGTGGCAGCCCTGATGCTGGGGCGGACCACGGCCGAACGGCAGACCTTGCTGGCAGCGGCCGACATCCCCAACATGCCGATGAACACGCCGCAGGATCTGCTGGACGATCCGCACCTGAACGCGACGGGCTTCATCCGGCACCTCGACCACCCCACCGAGGGCGTGCTGCGCTCACCCGGCAACCCCACCCGCTGGTCGCGCACGGCCTGCGATGAGCCGTCGCCGGCGCCGCGCTCGGGCGAGCACTCGGTGCAGATCCCCCAGGAACCGGGCTACCGCCCCGATCACATCGCGGCCCTGCTGGCGGCACGCGCAACCACTGGCCCCGATTGACACCATGAACTTCGATTTCACCGACCAACAGCGGCAGATCCGCGATGCGGTGCAACGGGTCTGTGCGCCCTTTGACGCCGACTACTGGCTGCGCAAGGACCGCGACGGCGGCTTCCCGGACGATTTTCACCGCGTGCTGGCCGATGCCGGCTGGCTGGGCATTGCGATGCCGCAAGCCCAGGGCGGTGCGGGCCTGGGCATCACCGAAGCCGCGCTGATGATGCAGACCATCGCGGCCACCGGCGCCGGCTTGTCGGGCGCCTCGGCGGTGCACATGAACATCTTCGGCCTGCACCCGGCGGTGGTGTTTGGCACCGAGGCGCAAAAGCAGCGCTGGCTGCCGCCGCTGATCGATGGCCGCGACAAGGCTTGTTTTGCAGTGACCGAGCCTGACGCCGGCCTGAACACCCTCAAGCTCAAGACGCGTGCCGTGCGCGGTCTGGACGGCGGCGGCGAGCACTACCTGGTCACCGGCCAGAAGGTCTGGATCTCGACCGCCCAGGTGGCCAACAAAGTGCTGTTGCTGGCGCGCACCACGCCGGTCGATGAGGCCCGGGGCACGCTGGGCCTGTCGCTGTTTTACACCGACATCGACCGCCGCCACTTCGACGCCCGCGAGATCGACAAGATGGGCCGCAAGTGCGTCGATTCGAACCAGGTGTTCATCGACGGCCTGCGCGTCCCGGTCAGCGACCGCATCGGCGAGGAAGGCAAGGGCTTCGAGTACATCTTGCACGGCATGAACCCCGAACGCATCCTGATTGCCGCCGAAGCGGTCGGCCTGGGCCGGGCCGCATTGGCGCGGGCGGCGTTGTATGCCAAGGATCGCGTGGTGTTCGACCGGCCGATCGGCCAGAACCAGGGCATTCAACACCCGTTGGCGCGCTCCTGGATCGAGCTCGAGGCCGCCAACCTGATGGTCTTCAAGGCCGCGACGCTGTACGACGCCGGCAAGCCGTGTGCGGCCGAGGCCAATGCGGCCAAATACCTGGCCGGCGAGGCCTGCTTCCATGCCTGCGAAAATGCCATCCTGACCCATGGCGGCATGGGTTATGCCAAGGAGTACCACGTCGAACGCTTTATGCGCGAGGCCTGGATCCCTCGCCTTGCCCCGGTCAGCCCGCAGCTGATCCTGTGCTTCATCGCCGAGAAGGCGCTGGGCCTGCCGAAGTCCTACTGACCGGGTCGCAACGCCGGTTCAGCCCGGCCCGGCCTCGTCGGCCTCGATCAGCAGGCGATCTCGCGTCACGCCCCGGGTGGCGCAGCGCAGCACCACGCGCAAGGCCTCGCCCACCGCCAGCGGGCGGGTGAAGCGGTAGTCCAGGCTGTCCAGACTGCCGGGGTTGCTGCTGGCGATGCGGCGGCGCCACTGCTGGGCGCCGTTGGTCAGCACGGCCAGCTCATGCCAGGCGCCGGTCAGGTCATCCGGGCAACGCACGGTCATCGTGCAACTGATCTCGAAGCGGCGTTCACGCAGTGGGTCGGGTGGGATGTCCAGCACCGCCTCGGCGGCGTCGCCGCCATCCCTCGTCCAGCGTTCAGGGCGCAGGCTTGGGCGCAAGCTGCCGTGGGCCAAGCCGGTCACGCCTTGAAGCGCGGCGTGCGCTGGTCGAAAAACACGTTGCCGGCGCCGCAGCGACCGGCCGCGACCGTCCCGGATCAGCCCGTCGGCCCGCCCAGCTGCGCCAGGCGCTTTTTGGCATCGTCCAGCGATTTGCCCTGGCCCCGGCCGGCGGCGACAAATCGGGCGTAGGCGGCCCGCGCCGGCTCGGTCTGGCCCTGGGCCTGCAAAGCCAGGCCCAGCCGGTAGTCGACCGGCAACTGCGCAGCACCCTTGAGCTTGGCGGCCTGCTCGAACACCGGCCTGGCCTTGGCTGCGTCGCCCTTGCCCAGCAGGCCGAAGCCGGCCTGGGCGGTCCACTGCTGCACGTCGTCAGCCCGCGCGCTGTCGGTGCCGGGCTGCACACCGTACAGGCCGGCCAGCGCAGCGTCGAAGCGCTCGTCGTCCAGCGCCACCCGGACCTCCAGCGCCCGGGCCTGCTCGGGCTTGGCAGCCGTGCGGGCGGCTTCGGTGGCCTTGGCCGTGCTGCCGCCGATCAGGCCCGGCGCCTGCAGGTAGAACTCGACCACCGCGCTGCGCGCCGGGTACCACAGCGGCGCCAGCCGCAGCGACTCCAGCAGTGAGGCCTTGACCGTGCCCACGCTGGACGCCATCTTCACCATGCCCTGGCCCATGGCATGCACGCCCAGCACGGTGCCCAGCGCGCAGTGGCGTTCGGCGGACAGCAAGGCCTGCAGCGCCGGGTCCTGGAAGACCTGGGCCGGCGCGGCGGCGGCGGCCAGCAGCAGGGCCGCAGCGGCCAGGGCGCGGGTGCCGGTGCCGGCGCGCGCGGTCGCTGCCACCCGGTCGGTCGGCACCCCGGGCGATGGCGTGCGGCGCTGGCCTGGGTGGCGGTGGCTGTGGTGGCTGTGGTGGCTGTGGCGGAGCAGGAGAGACATGGGGCGGGCGCACCAGGGGTTGCGGCAGAGCGGGTGGTGATGGGCGCATCTTGCCAGCGGGTCAGCCCTCACCTGGCCGCATCCCGCCAGACCGCCGCCCGGACCGGTGCGCTGTTGAAACAGGCGCTGAACTGCGCTGAAAAGCGGCCGCCTGCCCGCCCCGCGCCTAGGGGGGACGCTTGGCGAAACACAGCGCCACCTTGCAGCCCGACATGCAGGCGTGCAGGCGCAGGCAGCCACCATGGGCGCGGGCCACCAGGTCGGCCAGCATCAGGCCCAGCCCCATTTCACCTTCATAGCACTGCGCGTCCAGGGCCGACTGGATCTGCAGGCGCTTGGCCTCCGGCATGCCAGTGCCGTCGTCGTGCAAGGTGAGGCAGGACAGGTCGCCATCCAGGTGCCCGCTGATCACAACCGTCCGGGCGCCATGCTGCAGCGCGTTGTCCAGCACATTGAGCAGGGCGGCGGCGAGCAGGTCTGGGTCGGCATCGATGTACAGCGCTGGGGTGGACACAAAGCCCAGCTTCTCGAAGTGCAGGTTGTGCGCCAGTGCGTTGACATCAACCGTCTGCCAGCTCAGCTCATTGCCGGTGCGGAACAAGGTCAAGAGCGCCGTCACCACACGGCGCAGTCGGTCAGCGGCCTCACGCAGGCGCTGCAATCGCGGCTGGGCTTGCGCCGGCAGTTCGCGCTGCGCCACCGCCAGCTGCGCGACCATGCCGGCCAGCGGTGTCCGCAGGGCGTGCGCCGCATGCGCGGAGAAGGCCCGCTCGTTGCTGAGTTGGCGGGCCAGACGGGTGCCCAGGTCGGTGATGGCACGGTGCACCGCCACCAGCTCCGAGCGCCGGGGCTCCGCCAGCTGCGACTTGCCGTGGACCGGGTCGTAACGCGCCACGGCATTCGACAGGTCCGCCACCGGTGAAAGCTCTTTGCTGACCCTGGAGCGCAACCACAGCGCGCACAGTGCACCCACCAGCAGCGCGCTGCCACAGGTCAGGAAGGCGGCCTCCAGGCGGGTCTTGTCGCGGGCCTGCACCCGCTGCGCAACATACAGGCGCTGGCCGTTGGCATCAAAAGGCATGCCAAAAACACGCCAGGCATCGCTGACGCTGGCAAAACCCTGTGTGGGCCGATCAACCAGCGCCAGGTCGGGTGCCCGGTGCGATCGCAGCAACACCCGCTGGTCGGTGCCGACGATCTGCCAGACCAGGTGCTCGTCATGCAGCGGTGCAGGCAGTGCGCCGCCCCCCTGCAGCGGCAGTTGCGCGGCATTGAAGGACAGCAGGCCAAACAGGATCTCCGCCGATTCCTGCAAGGTGCTGTCCAGCACCTCGCCCACCTCGTGGTGCACCGCAAACCACACCACGCCCGAGACCGCCACACCCCAGACCATCGAAATGCCGACCAGCGCCTGCGACAGCCGCTGCCGGATGGACGGCAGTGCGCTCATGCCGTGATGCGGTAGCCTAGCCCACGCACCGTCTCGATCAAGGACTTGCCCAGCTTGCGCCGGATGCTGGAGATGTGGACCTCCAGCGCGTTGCTGGCGACCTCGCCGTCCAGCCCGAAGACCAGACCGTCCAGATCGCTGCGGCTGACGATGCGCCCGGCACGGGTGGCCAGCGCCTCGGTCAGCGCCCATTCGCGGGCCGTCAGGTCGGCCCGTACGCCACCGACAAACGCACAGCGCGCGGTCAGGTCCAGCTCGATGTCGCCGAAGCCCAGCCGCGGACTGGCCGATCCCGAGCGCCGCCGCCGCACGGCGCGGATGCGCGCGCTCAGCTCCTCGGGGTCGAAGGGCTTGACCAGGTAGTCGTCGGCGCCGGTGTCCAGGCCGCGGATGCGGTCGCTGAGCAGGTCGCGCGCCGTCATCACAAGGACCGGTGTGTCATTGCCGGCCTGGCGCAGCGCGCGCACCCAGTCCAGTCCCGAGCCATCGGGCAGCTGCCAGTCCACCAGGTAAGCGTCGTAGATTTCGCCGCGCAGCGCCAGCGCCTCGCCCAGCCGTGCGCACCAGTCCACCACATGGCCATCGGCGCGCAGGAAGTCGCGCAGCCCCTCGCCCAGGATCGGGTCGTCTTCAAGCAGCAGCAGTCGCATCGGTGATCCGGGGCCAAAGGCCCGAAGTTAGCACTCCCGCCGGCGCTCGGGGTTCAGGCCCGCTTCAGCTTGCCGCGCCATGCTCGCGGCAGAATCTTCCAGCCTGGGTCGGCCACTTCGTGAAACACACCATGCTCCTGCGTCTTTGCTCGCTGGCCGTTGCCTGCACCGTGCTGCCCGTGGCAGCTCTGGCGGCTGGCGCGACGCCAGCCGCACCCGCCGTGATCGCCGCAATCACCGTCGAGCTCAAGCCGGCGCAAGTCACCGCACTCGGCATCCACGTCAGCGCGGTCACTGCCAGCAGCACGGGTGCCGCGCGTGGGCTGCCGTCCACGGTGCTGGTGCCCAGCAACCAGCAACGTGTGCTGGCGGCACCGTTGCCGGCGCTGGTGGAGCGGCTCAACGCCAGCGTCGGCGATGCGGTGCGCGCTGGCCAGGTGCTGGTGGTGCTGCGCAGCGCGCAGGCGCAGGAGTTGCAGCGGGAGGCGCTGACGACCAGTGGCCAGGCCGCGCTGGCCGCCAGCACCCTGGCCCGGGATGAATTGCTGTTCAAGGAGGGCCTGATCGCGTTGTCACGCCTGGACGCCAGCCGCGCACAGGCCCGGCAGGCCCAGGTGCAGCAGCAGGAACGCCAGCGCGCGCTGGCCCAGGCCGGTGCCGCACCGGGCTCGGACGGTGCCATCCAGTTGCTCGCCGGCATCGACGGGGTGGTGCTGGAGCGGCCGGTGGTGGTCGGGCAACGGGTTGACCAGGCCACAGCGCTGTACCGCATCGGCAAGCTGTCGCCGCTGTGGCTGGAGTTGCAAATGCCGGTGGACGAGGCTGGCGCGGTGCGTATCGGTGATGCGGTTCAGGTGCTGCGCAGCGACACCCGCGGCAAGGTCATTGCCGTCAGCCCGGTGGTCGATGGCGCCAGCCAGACGGTGCTGGTGCGCGCTGAACTGCGCCAGCCGTCGCCGGACCTGCGCATCGGCCAGGCAGTGGAGGCCCGCGTCGAGCGCGCGCAGCCCGAAGCGGTGCAAGTGCCGGCCGCTGCGGTGATCGACCAGGGTGGCAAGCCCGGCGTCTTCGTCGAGGCCGCCGCCGGACGCTACCGCCTGGTGACGGTGGAGGTGCTCAGCAGCGCCGGCGCGGTGTCCGCCGTGCGCGGGCTGGCGCTGGGCGCCCGCGTGGTGGACCAGGGCACGGCCGCGCTGAAGGCGCTGCTGGCCCCGGCCAAACCCTGAACGCCTGAGCCGCGCCGAAATGCTGGACAGTCTGATTGGTTTTTCGCTGCGCCAGCGCCTGCTGGTGCTGATCGTCACCGTGCTGCTGGTGGCCGGTGGTGTGCTGGCCTGGTTGGGCTTGCCTATCGACGCCTTCCCGGACGTGTCCACCACCCAGGTCAAGCTGGTGCTGAAGGCGCCGGGCATGACACCCGAGGAGGTGGAGTCGCTCATCACCGTGCCGATCGAGCAGGAGGTGCTGGGCATCCCGAAGCAGCGCATGCTGCGCTCGACCTCCAAGTACGCGCTGGCCGACATCACGCTCGATTTTGAGGACGGCACCGACGTGTACTGGGCGCGCCAACAGGTCAGCGAACGCCTGGCCGGCGTGCTGAAAGACCTGCCGCCCAACACCGGCGGCGGCCTGGCACCGATCACCACGCCGCTGGGTGAGATGTTCATGTTCACGCTGGAAGGCCCGCAGACGCTGGAAGAGCGCCGCCGTGTGCTCGACTGGGTGGTGCGCCCGGCCCTGCGCACCCTGCCGGGCGTGGCCGACGTCAACAGCCTGGGCGGCCGGGTGCGCACTTTTGAGGTGGTGCCCAACGCCGGCGACCTGCTGGACCGGGGTGTCAGCCTGAAGCAGCTCGAAGCCGCGCTGGCGGCCGGCAACCGCAACGATGGCGCCGGCCGCCTGGGCAGCGGCGAGGAGGCGCTGATCGTGCGCGCCGAGGGCGCCATCCGGACGCTGGACGACGTCAAGGCCACGGTGGTGCGGGTGGTCGAGGGCCGGGCGATCCGGGTCAGCGATGTTGCCGAAGTCCGCCTGGGTGAACTGACGCGCTACGGCGCCGTCACCCGCAACGGCCAGGGCGAGGCGGTGCAAGGCCTGGTGCTGGGGCTGCGCGGCGCCAACGCCCGTGATGTGGTGGCGGGTGTCAAGGCCAGGCTGGCGACGCTGGCGCCCAGCCTGCCGGCCGGCATGCGCGTGGTGGTGTTCTACGACCGCAGCAGCCTGATCGACCGCGCGGTGCACACGGTGGGCAAGGCGCTGCTCGAAGCCGTGGTGCTGGTGGTGCTGCTGCTGTTCGCCTTTCTGGGCAATCTGCGTGCGGCGGTGGTGGTGGCGGCGATGTTGCCGCTGGCCGCGCTGGGCACCTTCGTGCTGATGCGCCAGTTCGGCCTGACCGCCAACCTGATGAGTCTGGGGGGCCTGGCGATTGCCATCGGCATGTTGGTCGACGGCGCGGTGGTGGTAGTGGAGAACGTCGAGACTGCGCTGACCGGACCGCAGGCGCAGCGGGTCTCGCCGCTGCACCTGGTCTACCGTGCCAGCCGTGAGGTGGCCGTACCGGTGACCTCGGGCATCGTGATCATCATCATCGTGTTCCTGCCGCTGCTCAGCCTGGAGGGGCTGGAGGGCAAGCTCTTCGGTCCGGTCGCGCTGACCATCGTCTTTGCGCTGGCGGTGTCGCTGCTGCTGTCACTGACGGTGGTGCCGGTGCTGGCCTCGTGGCTGCTGCAGGTGGGCCCGGCGCACGAGCCCTGGCTGGTGCGCCATCTCAACCGCGGCTACGCACGCTTGCTGGCGGGCGCGATGCGGCATGAGCGGCTGATGGTCGGCGGCGCGCTGGCCGCCTTGCTGGGCGCGGGCGCGCTGTTCGGCTTTGTCGGCAAGTCCTTCATGCCGACGCTCGACGAGGGCGACATCATCATGCAGCTGGAAAAGCTGCCCTCGATCGGCCTGGACAACGCGGTGGCGCTGGACCTGCGCGTGCAGCAGGCGCTGATGGCCCGGGTGCCCGAGGTGGCCGGCGTGGTGGCGCGCAGCGGCGCGGATGAACTGGGCCTGGACCCGATGGGCCTGAACCAGACCGACAGTTTTTTGGTGCTCAAGCCGCGCGAGCAGTGGCGCAAGCCGGACAAGGACTGGCTGACCGACCAGTTGCGCCTGGTCATGGCCGATTTCCCGGGTATCGATCCGGCGTTCACCCAGCCCATCGACATGCGGGTGTCCGAGATGCTGACCGGCGTGCGCGGCGACGTGGCGATCAAGATTTACGGCAGCGATCTGGCGCAGCTGAACCAGCTGGCGCAGCAGACCGAGGGCGTGGTCGCCAAGCTGGCCGGGGCCACCGACACGCTGACGATCCGCAACGACGGCGTGCAATACCTGCAGATCGACATCGACCGCCTCGCTGCGGGCCGCTTCGGCCTGACTGCCGAGCAGATCCAGTCCGACCTGCGGCGCTGGGTCGAGGGCCAGACGGTCGGCACAGTGCACGAGGCCGGGCGGCGCACGCCCCTGGTCATCCGCGGCAGCGAAGCGCTGCGCGGCTCGCCGGCCGACTTCGAAGCCCTGCGCATCACCAAGGACGACGGCCTGTCGATACCCCTGAAGGACGTGGCACGGCTGCGCCGCACCGATGGTCCGGTGAAGGTCGACCGCGAGCAGGCCCAGCGCTATGTGGTGGTGCAGACCTATGTGCGCGGGCGCGATCTGGTCGGCTTTGTCGAGGATGCGCAGCGCGCGGTGGCATCGCAGGTCATGCTGCCCGCCGGCTACAGCGTGGCCTGGGGCGGCCAGTTCGAGAACCAGCAGCGTGCCGCCAAGCGGCTCAGCCTGGTGATTCCGGTGGCGCTGGCACTGATCTTTTTCATCCTGTTCTCCACCTTCGGGTCGGTGCGCCAGGCGCTGTTGGTGCTGGCCAACGTACCGCTGGCCTTGATCGGCGGCGTGGTCGCGCTGGCCGCGGCGGGGGAGTACCTGTCGGTGCCGGCCTCGGTGGGCTTTATCGCGCTGCTCGGCATTGCCGTGCTCAACGGCGTGGTGATGGTCAGCCACTACAACCAGTTGCTGGCGCAGGGCATGGCCATCGGCGAGGTGGTGGTCGAAGGCGCCAAACGGCGGCTGCGTCCGGTGCTGATGACGGCAGCCATCTCCGCCGGTGGCCTGGTGCCGCTGCTGTTTGCCAGCGGCCCGGGCTCCGAGATCCAGAAGCCGCTGGCCATCGTCGTCATCGGCGGGCTGGTGTCGTCCACCGTGCTGACGCTGCTGCTGCTGCCGATGCTGTTCCGTCGTTTTGGCGTCGCGCGCGTGGCGCCGCTTGCCCTGGACAACCCGCATGTTTGAAGTCGATCCCCGCACCACGCCCCAGGTCTGTCTGACCGTGCTGATGCCCGAGGCGCTGGAGTACCGCGCCGTCGATTGGCTGCTGATGCATCCGAGCTGGCAGATCGAGTTCAGCGTGCACCCTGTGGCGGCGCGTGGCCCGCTGGTGCATCTGGGCATGGACGAGGAGCGTGTCCAGGGCTACGCCCGACGGGTCGAGTTGAAGCTGATCCTGGACCGCGGCCACCTCGATGCGGTGCTGGCCGAACTCGCGGCCCTGTTGGCGGGCGTGGACGGGGGCTACTGGGTGCTGCCGGTCGAGCGGTTTGCAGCCTTCTCGCCCCGCGCCGCAGGCCAGGAGCGCAGGCTGTGAAGCGCGGGGCGAGCCCTGCGCCGCTGGCCTGGCTGGCGCTGGGCGTCCTGTGTGTCTGGGGCCCGGCGCGGGCCGACCCGGCTGATGCCCTGCTGCCGGATGCCACCAGCGTGGTGGCGGCACTCGCCGCGTTGCCGGCCATCCGGGCCGCCCGAAGTCACATCGAGTCCGAGCGCTCGGTACAGCGCCAATACCGCATCGGCCCGCACGAGTGGACGGCCACCGCCACCGCCGCACGCCGCGACCAGTCCCGGCCCTTGCCCGAGAACACCGTGGAGTGGGAGCTCGGGCTGGAACGTGCGGTGCGTCTGCCGGGCAAAAGCGAGGCCTACAACCGCGCCGGGCAGCGGCGTGCAGCGCAGGCGCAACTCGCGCTGCGCAAGGTTTGGGGCGAGCAGGCGCGCCTGCTGCTGGAGCGCCACGCCACCTGGCTGCGCGAACGCGAGAGCGAACACCTCTGGCGCGCCCAGGCCGCGCTGCTGCGGCACTATGTCGAGGCGGTGGCCAAGCGCCAGCGCCTGGGCGACGCCGCGCGCATCGAGCGTGAGCAGGCCGAGGCTGCTGGTGCCCAGGCCGAAGCCCAGCTGGCGACCAGCAGCGGCCGTGCGCTGGCGGCGCTTGACGCGCTGGTGCGGCTCTTCCCGGGCTTGGCGCTGCCGCCTGCGGCGCCCTTGCCGGTGCCCGAGCCGCTGGCCGGCACCGAGGGTGAATGGATCGCGGCCCAGCTGCGCCACAGTCCCGAGCTGGCGGCAGCGCTTGGCGAGACCGCCGTCGCGCAGGCCCAGCTCGGCGTCGATACTGCCGAGCGGCAGGCCGATCCCACCGTGGGCCTGCGGGTCGGCCGGGCGCGCAGCGGCGCCGAGCAGACCGTGGGCCTGGTGCTCATGGTGCCGTTTGGCGGCGACTACCGCGCCGCCGGCGAAGCCGCATCACGCGCGCGGGCCGAGGCGGCGGCATGGCAGCAGGCCGACACCCAGCGCCGGGTGGAGGTCGAGGCGAACCTGCGCTTGAGTGAGGTGAAGGTCGCGTTTGCCGCCTGGCAGCGCCATGCCGACGCCGCCCAGCGGCTGGTGCAGGCCGCCGACAGCCTGGCCCGTGGTTACCAGCTCGGCGAGGGCAGCCTGGCCGATGTGCTGGCCGCCCGCAGGCTGGCCAACGAGCAACAGCTCACGGCCACCGCCAGCCAAGTCGAGGTCTGGCTGTCGCGCCACCGCCTGCAGCTCGAAGCCGGGGCGCTCTGGGCCCTGTCCGGCCCTCAGGCAACGCGCTGACCGATCGCGTTGCCTGACCCGTGTTGCCTGACGGTCATGGCAACGCGGCAGGACTTTCAGTCCGACATCGTCGCGTTCGGGAAAAACGGCAGCGTGCGCACCCGTTTGCCGCTCAGCTTGAACCAGGCGTTGGCCAGGGCCGGTGCAAAGGTCGGCACGCCCAGCTCACCCACGCCGCCGACGATCTGCGCCTCGACCGAGCCCGGGTTGACGGCCAGCGTGCAGTCGATCGCCACCCAGACCCGGGTGACCTTCGGCCCGCCGGTGCCCGCGGTCACCTCCACCACCTGCGCGACGATGCTGTTGAAGGCGGTGCCAATGGCAATGCCGCGCGCCGCGCCCGCCTTGGGCGCCGTGCCCCAGCCGGCGGCGTTGGCGGCGGCCTCCAGCACCGCGATCCAGCGCGGATCGTTCAGCCGCGAGCGGCGGAACAGCAGCGGGTCCTGGCCGGCGGCAGCGGCAAGCTCGTCGATCATCGATTCAACCGCAAAGGTGTCGATCGACGCGCCCACCGAGCGCCAAAAGCCCACCGGCACCTGCGCCGGGTGGCTGACCCACTCGGTCAGCTTGGCGCCAAAGTTGCAGGGCAGCGCCTGCGACGCCTCGTAGGCCTGGCTGTCGCCCAGCGCGCCCAGCGGCGCACCACGCTGGCCCAGGATCGACGGTGAGACGTTGCGGTAGGTCCAGCCGGCAATCTGGCCGCTGGCGTCCAGCCCGGCGCGGGCATGCACCAGCGCCATCGGCCGGTACTGGTCGTGGGTGAAGTCTTCTTCGCGCGGCCACATCAGCTTGACCGGGCGCTTGATGGCGATGGCCACCTGCACCGCCTGGCTGATGAAGTCGATCTCGGCCTTGCGGCCCAGCTCGCCGCCCAGGAAGGTGGTGTGGAAGGTCACCTGGTCGGCCGTCAGGCCGGTCAGGTTGCAGACCATCGCCAGTGCCGACTTGGCCACCTGGCTCGGTGCCCAGACCTCGCAGCGCCACCGGCGATGGGGTCCAACCGTCAGATGGGACCCTCGTTTGGCTTGATCAGACCCCTGCACACGGCGGTTGGTGCTGCCACGCCAACCGACCGGGCTCAAGCCTGGCGCCGCGCCCGGTACAGCATGTCGAGCGTGATGTGCCGGACTTCGAGTTTGCTTTGCTCGATGTGGGCGCGCAGCAGGCGCTGGGCTTCGTCGCCGCGGCGCCGGGTGATGGCGCGCAGGATGCGGGCGTGCTCGTCGTAGGTGGCTTCGATGCGGGCGGTCTTGGTGAAGTCGAGCCGGCGGATGATGCGGATGCGCTCGGTGATCTCGCGGTGCACCCGGGCCATCTCGCGGTTGCCGCTGGCCTGCACCAGCTGGCTGTGAAAGCCCTCGTCGGCCCGGCCGACGGCAGCACCGTCGGTCAGGCGCTCGGCCAGGGTCACCAGCCAGACATCGGCCAGCGCGGCCAGCATCGGCCGCTCGGCGGCCGATGCCAACTGGGCCGCGGCATGGCTCTCGATCAGGATGCGCAGGTCGTAGAGCTCGTCGAAGGTGTCGAAGTCCAGCGGCGCCACCTGCCAGCCGGTCTTGGGCAGCACCTGCAAAAAACCCTCGCGCTGTAGCCGCTGCAGGGCCTGGCGCAGCGGGGTGCGGCTGATGGCCAGGCGCTGCGCCAGCTCGCTCTCGCTGCAGCGGTCGCCGGGCATCAGCGCAAAGTCGAAGATCAGCTGCTTGAGCTGGGCATGGGCCTGGTCGGCCAGCGTGCTGGGCTCGGTGGCCTGGGTGGCCTGGGTGGGCTGGGTGGCGGGCGGCGGCATGTCGGGGTCGATGGTACGCGGCGGCTTTTGAGGGGGCGCTGGCAGGCCGGCCCGGTCAAACCGGGTCAGGCGGCGTCGAACGGGATCATGCTGACGTGGGCGGCCACGATCTTCCAGCCGCTGCTGCCGGTCGCCAGGCGCACCCAGGTCTGGGTCTGGAAGCCGCGCAGTGGCGTGTCGCTGCGCAAGAACTCGACCTGCGCTACCGCCATGTCGGGGCCGAAGCTGCTGATGCGCAGGTGCTGCAGCGTGCGGCTGAAGCGCGGTGCCGGGGTAGCGGCGCGGAACGCGACCAGCTCGGCGATCCCCCACTGCCGGTCAGCGATGCCGTAGCGGGTGACCCGCGCGTCGGCCCAGAAGTAGCTGTTCAACGCGGCCACGTCGTTGCCCATCAGCGCGGCCTCGTAGGCGTGGAAGATGGCAGTGACCTCGGCCACCACCCGCGGGTCGTCGATGACGGCAGGGTTCATGCAGCAAGCGCCGTGCTGCGTACCGCGCTGTTTTGCCCGTCGGATCGGCCGGGCGGGCTCATCGGCTGCCCACCCAGGCCCGCCAGCCGCCAAAGGCGCTGATGTCGAGTGCACCGGCCAGCGCCGCGCCTTCGCAGATGAAGCCCTTGACCCAGCTGCCGTCGGCCAGTTGCACCGACCCCAGGCCCAGCGGCGGCGCGATCAGCGCCAGGAAAGAGCCGACGGCGGCCAGCGGCATGTCGTAGACCTCCAGCGCGATGGCGCTGCCGCCACGGCCTACCCGCGCCAGGCCGGGCTTGGGCGGTGTGGTGCCGGGCAAGGCGTAGAGCCGGTAGTGCGGCGCTGTGCGGGTGCGGGCGCGCAGGCGGCAACCGCGCTCCACCAGTTGGCCGTGCAGCGGCATGCCGGCCAGGTGGGCGCCCACCACCGCCAGCGCCAGGGTGGGCGCAGCAGCGGGCATCGGGCTGGCCGCGGGCTGGGCGGCCGGGCTGGCCGGCCCCAGCCGGCAACCCAGCGGCAACGCACGTGCGGCCTGCCAGCGCTGGCCCAGGTCGACCAGCGCGGCGTCGCTGCCGCCGGGGGCGATGAAGGTCACGCCAAACGGCAGGCCGCTGGATGTAAAACCGCTGGGCACGGCCAGCGCGGCCTGGCCCAGCAGGTTGACGAAGTTGGTGTAGCGACCCAGCTCGGCATTGCGCTGCACCGGGTGGGCAGCCACCGCGGCGCGGGTCGGGCAGGTGGGCGCGGTGGGCACCATCAGCACGTCGATCTGCTGCCACAGCGGGCCGATGCGCAGCCGCAGGTCTTCGAGCGTGTAGCGGGCGCGGAAGGCAGCGACCGCATCGAAGCCCTGGGCGCGCTGGATGACCTGGCGCACGGTCGCATCCAGCGCCTCGGGCTGGCCCTCGATCAAGGCTTGCACCACGGCATAACGCTCGGCCAGCCACGGGCCGTCGTACAGCAAGCGGGCGACGTCGTACAGCGGTGTCATGTCCACCGGCACGGGCACGAGGCCCCAGGCGCGCAGTTGGCCTGTGGCCTGCTCAAACGCCAGGTCGTAACCCAGCGCCGTATCCAGCTCGGGCGCGGCGGGCACGCCCACCCGCAGGCTGGCGCCGGTGCGGCCCAGCCAGGGCCGTTGCAGCGTGCCGGGCTGGAACAGCGGTTCAGGGGCTTCGGGCTGGGCGCCGGCCGCGGTGGCCGGGGCGTCGCTGCGGGGCGGCCCTTCGATCACGGCGTACACCTGCGCGGCGTCGGCCACCGTCAGCGCAAACACCGACACCACGTCCAGCGTGCGGCAGGCCGGCAGCACACCGGCCATCGGCACCCGGCCGGGGGTGGGCTTGAGCCCGACCAGGTTGTTGAAGCCGGCCGGCACCCGGCCCGAGCCAGCGGTGTCGGTGCCCAGCGCAAAAACCGCCAGCCTACGCGCCACCACCGACGCCGACCCCGAGCTGCTGCCACCGCTCACGAAGTCCGGATCAAAAGTATTGGGCACCTCGCCGTAAGGCGACCGGGTTCCCACCAGGCCGGTGGCGAACTGGTCGAGGTTGGTCTTGCCGACCAGCACCGCGCCGGCCGCCATCAGCCGCTGCACCACCGTCGCGCTGCGCTCGGGCGTGAAGGCAAAGGCCGGGCAGGCGGCGGTGGTGGGCAAGCCCGCCACGTCGATGTTGTCCTTGACGGCAAAGGGCACGCCGTAGAGCGGCGCGGTGGCCGCGTCCCGCGTGGCCAGCCGCGCCAGCTGCGCGCTGATGAAGCCGGCGTCGCAGCGGTGGATCCAGGCCGGGTCGTCGGCACAGCGGCGTGCCAGCAGCGGGGCCAGCAGGTCGGCCGGCGTGGCGCCGGCGGCGTAGGCGGCGCGCCAGTCGGCCAGGGTCAGGAGATCGGTCATCGGATGGGTTCGGAGGACAACGCCGCAATGACCGCCGCGGCGGGCGCCACCCAGCCGACGATGCCACCTTGCGCGGTGACCATCGCCAGCGTGGCGGCCTTGAAGTCGGGGAAGTAGCTGTCGGTGCCGTCTTCGACCAGCAGGCAATCGTAGCCGCGGTCGTTGGCCTCGCGCATCGTCGTCTGCACGCAGACCTCGGTGGTCACGCCCATCAACACCAGCTGTGTGATGCCGCGGCGCTGCAGCTCGGCGCCCATCGGCGTGGCGTAAAACGCGCCCTTGCCGGGCTTGTCGATCACCAGCTCACCCGCGGTGGGCGCGAGCGCTGAAATGATGGCGTGGCCGGGCTGGCCGATCACCAGCACCCGGCCCATGGCCCCGACATCGCCGATGCGCAAGCTGGGTACGCCGCGGTTGCGCTTGGACGGCGGGCAGTCGTGCAGGTCGGAGGCATGGCCCTCGCGGGTATGCACCACCAGGCCGCCGGCCCTGCGCCAGGCCGCCAGCACGGCGGCGCAGGTCGGCACGATGGCCTGGAGACGGGTCACGTCGTTGCCCAGCGAGGCGCCAAAGCCGCCGGCCTCGATGAAGTCGCGCTGCATGTCGATGATGACCAGCGCGCAGCGCGCAAGGTCGAACGGAAAGTCAAACGGCTGCGCCGGCAAGGGTGTCATGCGGCCGCCGAGGCTGGGTGAGCGGCGGGTGGCGGTGGCGTGCGGGTGTGCGCGCTGCCGTGGCCCTTGCCGCCCATGTAGGCGCCCAGCTCGCGCCGGTCGGCCTGGTACGTCGGCACCTCGAACACGATGCGGCCCTCGCTCATCACGACGATGCGGTCGGCCAGGGTCAGCAGCTCGTCCAGGTCCTCGCTGACCAACAGCACGGCCGCACCCCGGTTACGGGCGGCCATCAGCCGGCCATGGATCTCGGCCACCGCCGCAAAGTCCAGCCCGAACACCGGGTTGCTGACCAGCAGCAGCGCGGCATCGCCCGCCAGCTCCCGGGCCAGCACGGCGCGCTGAACATTGCCGCCCGACAGGGTGCGGATGGCCGCGCGCTCGCCCTGGGTCTTGACGCCGAAGTCGGTGATCCAGCCGCGCGCGCGCTGGCGCAGCCGGCCCCAGCGCACCCAGCCGCCGGTGGCCGCGGGCGTGGCAAATGGCGATTCGTCAAATTGGCGCAAGCCCATGTTGTGGGCCACGCTCAAGTCCGCCACGCAGGCGTTTTGCAACGGCTCCTCGGGCAGCGCCCGCACTTTGAGCCTGCGGTTCTGGCGCCGGCTGGCGGCATAAGGCGTGCCGGCCACGGTCACGGTGCCGGCCGTGCGGGCACGCTGGCCGGTCAGCGACTGCATCAGCTCACGCTGGCCGTTGCCCGACACCCCCGCCACGCCGACGATCTCGAAGCCGCGCACCTGCAGCCCAAAGTCCTGCACCGCCAGCGCGCCCCGGTCGCCCATCACCTGCAGGCCGCTGATCGCCAGGTGCACCTCGCCGGGGGCGCGCACGTCGCGGGTCAGCGGCTGGTGCACGGCCCTGCCCTCACCCACCATGGCCTGGGCCAGGTGCTGCGGCGTGGTGGCCGCCACCTCAGCCGTCTCGACCAGCGCGCCGCGCCGCAGCACCGAGACATCGTCGGCAAAGGCGGTGACCTCGCGGAACTTGTGCGTGATCAGGATCACCGAGCAATCACCGGCGTGGGCCCGCTCGCGCAGCGCGCCCAGCACCTCGTCGGCCTCTTGCGGCGTCAGCACCGAGGTGGGTTCGTCCAGGATCAGCAGGCGCGGCTTGAGAAAGAGCTGCTTGAGGATTTCGAGCTTTTGTTTCTCGCCGGCCGACAAATCCAGCGGCGTGGCGTCCAGGTCGAGCTTGAAGGGCGTGGTCTGCAAAAACGCGGTCAGCTCGGCGCGTGCCGCCTTCCAGTTGATCACCGCCGGGATGTGGCCGCGCGCCAGCAGCAGGTTTTCGGCCACCGTCATGCCGGGCACCACGGTGAAGTGCTGGTAGACCATGCCGATGCCCAGGTCGCGTGCCACCACCGGCGAGTGGATGTCTTGCTCGCGGCCGTCCACCAGCACCGCACCGTCGTCGGGCCGGTAGTAGCCGACCACACATTTGACGAAGGTGGATTTGCCGGCGCCGTTTTCACCCAGCAGCGCATGCACCGTGCCGGGCCGCACCTTGAGCGAGACGCCGTCCAGCGCGGTAAACGGGCCGAAGCGCTTGGTGAGTTGCATGGTTTCCAACGTGAGCGCGTGCATGGTGCGGCGCCTCAGGCGGGGATCAGCGCGGCCAGCGCGGCGATCACCGCGGCGGAGTCGCTGACCGCACCAAACACCCCGCCCTGCATGCCGATCATGCTGATCGCGGCGGCGTGGTTGGCAGGGTCGGTGGCGCCGGTGCAGTCGCTGAGCAATACGCTCTCGAAGCCGCGGTCGTTGGCCTCGCGCATCGTGGTGTGCACACACACGTCGGTGGTGATGCCGGTCAGGATCAGGTTGCGGATGCCGCGGGTGTGCAGGATCAGTTCCAGGTCGGTGGCGCAAAAGCTGCCCTTGCCGGGCTTGTCGATGATCGGCTCGCCGGTTTCGGGATAGAGCTCGGGGATGATGTCCCAGCCCGGTTCACCGCGCACCAGGATGCGGCCGCAGGGGCCCATGTCGCCGATGCCGGCGCCCCCGCTTCCGATCTGCTGCGAGCGCCAGCGCTTGTTGGCCGGCAGGTCGGACAGGTCGGGCCGGTGGCCCTCGCGGGTGTGGATCACCAGCAGGCCGGCAGCGCGGGCGGCGGCCAGCAGGGCCTTGATCGGCTCGATGGGGGCGCGGGTCAGGCTCAGGTCGTAGCCCATCTTGTCGACATAACCGCCGATGCCGCAGAAGTCGGTCTGCATGTCGATGATGAGCAGCGCGGTGTTGGTGGGCCGCAGGTCACCGTCAAACGGCCAGGCGTAGGGGGTCGAGCGCAGCGTCGGCATGTCAGGCCACCTTTTTCAGGGCGGGTGCGGGTGCGGGTGCGGGTGCGGGGGCGGGCGCAGGTGCGGGGTCGGGCAAGGCGGTGATCACCGGGTTGGGCTCGGCGCCGCGGTAGTTGCGCTCGGGCGGCGCAAAGCCGCAGGGCGTGCCGTCGGTGACCTGGACCTCGCCCTCCCACGGCCAGCGCATACGGCCGGCCACCATGTCGTGCATGAAGGTGTAAGGGCAGTCCATCGCCCCGCCCGCGACCGCCACATAACCCCGGTGCCCCAGCTGGTAGGGGTTGTTCTCGACCCCCCAGCCGGTGCGGGCCTCGCGCACCCCGTCGGGCCGCAGCTCGGCGCTGATGATCTCGTCGATCCGGCCGCCGCCCTGGGCGATGACGGTGCCGTCGAAGTTGCAGAACATCGCCTCGCCCATCGAATCAAAACTGCCATCGCTGCCGCACATACAAACGCTGGCGGTGATCGCCAGGTTCTGGAAGGCATTCGCCTGGTTGGTGATCTGCCAGGCGTGGCGGATCGGCGCGGTGTAGCCTGCGGTACGCAGGATGATCTCAGCGCCCTTGTAAGCGGCCTCGCGCGCCATCTCCGGGAACATGCCGTCGTGGCAGATGATCAGGCCCAGCTTGACGCCCTTGGGGCCCGTGCACACCGGCACGCCCAGGTTGCCCGGCTCCCAAGGCTCGACCGGCACCCAGGGGTGCAGCTTGCGGTAGTAGAGCTGGATCTGGCCGCAGTCGTCGATGATGAGACCGCTGTTGTACGGGTTGCCGCCGGGGTTGTGCTCCATGATCGAAAAGCAGCCCCAGATGCGGTGCGCCACGCAGGCCGCCTTGAAAGCCGCCACCTCGGGGCCGTCCAGCGTGACCATCAGCTCGGGCGCGGTGCTCATGCTCAGGCCCTGCAGCGCGTACTCCGGGAACACCACCAGGTCCATCGTGCCCAGGTTGCGCCGTGCCTTGCCGACCAGTAGGGCGATGCGCTGGGTTTGCGCCGCCAGTTGCGCCTGTGTCTCGATCAGCGGCAGTTGCATCTGCACCAGGCCCACCACCACACCGTTGACCGATTTGTTCAAGCCACCCAGACCGCTCATTTCAAAACTCCCAATTCCATCGGCGCGCCCTTGACGGCCCGCCGGGTTGAACAAGTGGCCACCAGGATGGCCAGCGTCAGCGCATACGGCACGGCATTGAACAGGTAGTAGCCGCCGCTGATGCCGACCGACTGCAACGCCGGGCCGATCGCCCCTGCGCCGCCAAACAACAGCGCCGCGCCCAGGCAACGCCAGGGGCTCCAGCGCGCAAAGATCACCAGGGCGACGGCGATCAGGCCCTGGCCGCTGGACAGGCCCTCGTTCCAGCTGCCGGGGTAGTACAGGCTGAGCGACGCGCCACCCAGCCCGGCGATGAAACCGCCGGCGGTGGTGGCAGCGATGCGCACGCCGTTGACCGAATAACCCAGCGCCTTGGCCGCGTCGCTGCTGTCGCCCGCCATGCGCACCACCAGTCCCCAGCGGGTATGGGCCAGGCCCCAGGCCAGCAGCGCGGCCAGGGCCACGCCGACAGGGAACAGCGCGTTGATCGCCAGCGCGCTCTGCACACCGGGTGAGGCGCTCCAGGCGCCCAGGGCGATCGACGGGATCTGCGGCGCCTGAGGCTGGATCAGCGGCTTGCCCAGGTAAAACGCCAGCCCGGCGCCGAGCAGCATCAACGCGATGCCGGTGGCGATGTCCGACACCCGGTTCAGCGAGCACAGCAGGCCGTGCAGCAGCGCCAGGGCCGCGCCGCTGCAACCCGCCAGCAGCACGCCCAACCAGGGTGAGCCGCTGAGGTAGGCGCCGCCAAAGCCGGCCATTGCCGAGAACACCAGCACCCCTTCCAGCCCCAGGTTGATGCGGCCGGATTTTTCGGTCAGGCATTCGCCCAGGCTGACAAACAGGAAGGGTGTGCCCACCCGCACCGCGCCGCCCAGGATCGCCAGCAGCAGGTCTTGCACCATGTCGAGGGTCATGCCGGCCGGCCTTGTACGGCCACCAGCCGCAGTTTGGCAAGGGCCGGCATCGGCAGCTGGAACAGCCGGCCGCGCAGTGCCTCGGCCGCCAGAATGAAGACGAAGGCAAAGCCCTGCAGCACCAGCACGGATGCATCGGGCAGGCCCAGCCGCCGCTGCAGCAGGCTGCCGGCCGCCGCAAAGCCGCCGAACAGCAGGGCCACCGGCGGGATCGCCCAGGGGTTGTGGCGCGCCACAAACGACACCAGGATGCCGGTGTAGCCCAGCCCGGCGATCACCGACGCGTTGGCAGCAAAGTGCACCGCCGCCACCTCCAGTGCGCCCGCCAGGCCGGCGCCCGCGCCGCCCAGGGCGCAGGCCAGCAGCACCAGCCGGTCGGTCGGCAGGCCCACCAGCCGGGCGGTACGGGCGTTGCCGCCCACCACCCGCAAGGCAAAGCCGGATGCGGTGAAGCTGAGCCACAGGCCGGCTGCCAGACACAGCAGCAGGCCGATCACCAGGCCCCAGTGCACATCGCCCAGCACACCCTCGGGGCTGATCGGGCCGATACGCAGGCTGTCTGCCAGCGGCAGCGTGCTGGGCTTGTTCAGGCTGGCGGGGTCGCGCATCGGGCCTTCGACCCAGTGCTTGAACAGCGCTATGGCGATGTAGCCCAGCAGCAGGCTGGAAATCGTCTCGTTGACGCCGCGCCACTGGCGCAGCGCACCGGCCAGCGCCACCCAGGCCGCGCCCAGCAACGCGCCGGCCGCCAGCACCGCCACGCTGCCGGCGGTGCCCGCCAGACCGGGGAACAGGTAGGGCAGGCCGGCGCAGCCCAGCGCGCCCAGCACCAGCGCGCCCTCGCCACCGATCAGCGTCAGCCCGGCCCGCGCCGGCAGCGCCACCGCCAGCGCGGTCAACATCAGCGGGGCCGCGCGCTGCAGCGAGTTCTGCCAGGAGAACGCATCGCCAAACGCGCCCTGGAACAGCAACAGCCAGACGGCCACCGGGCTGTGGCCGCCAAACCAGACAAACAGGCCAAACAGCAGCAGGGCCGCTGTCAGCGCACCGGCGGGCAGCAGCAAGGCCTCGGCAGGGGCGTGCCAGCTACGGGGCGCGGCGGACATGGCGGTGGGCCGGTGCGGGCTCAGACTTTGCCGACCACACCTTCGACCAGGTAGTTCATGCCTTCGAGCTCGATGTCGGTCTGCTTGAAGGCCTTGCCCTTGGCGACCACCACCTTGCCGGTGTTGTCCTTCAACTCGCCGGCAAAGATGTCGAAGCTGCCGGCAACCATCCTGGCGCGGATCGTGTCGGCGTTTTTGCGTGCACCCTCGCTGACCATCGCACCGTACGGCGAGCTTTTCACAAAGCCCTCCTTCAAGCCGCCGCGCACGAAGTTCGGGTGCGGCTTGCCGGTCTGGGCGGCGTCGATGATTTGCTTGTAGGCGGTGAGCCAGTTCCACTCGGCACCGGTCAGGTAGGCCTGTGGCGCCAGCTTGGCCTGGCTGGCGTGGTAGCCGCAGACCAGCTTGCCACGTTTGGCGGCGGTCTCGACGATCACCTTGGGCCCGTCCACATGCATCGTGAAGACATCGATGCCCTGGTCGGCCAGGCTGTTGGTGGCCTCAGCCTCCTTGACCGGCATGCTCCAGTCGCCAGTGAAGATCACCGTGCAGGTGATGGTCGGGTCCACCGAGCGTGCGCCCAGCGTGAAGGCGTTGATGTTGCGCAGCACCTGCGGGATCGGCTTGGCGGCGACAAAACCGATCTTCTTGCTCTTGCTGGCATGGCCGGCGATCACGCCGTTCAAGTACTGGCCTTCGTCGATGTAGCCGAAGAAGCTGCCGGTGTTGGTAGGGTGTTTGCCGGCGGTCCACAAACCGCCGCAATGGGCAAAACGCACGCCCGAGTTCTTGGCCGCCACCGCCAGCGTATGTGGGTCGAAGTAGCCATACGAGGTCGGGAACAGCAGGGTTGCGCCGTCCTGCGCAATCATGCCCTGCATCGACTTTTGCACCGCGTTGGTCTCGGGCACGTTCTCTTCTTCGACCACCTTGATGCCGGGCATCTTCTTGACCAGGGCCACGTTTTCGGCCTGCGCCTGGTTGTAGCCGTAATCGTCACGCGGGCCGACATAGACAAAGCCCACGCTCAGCGGCTTTTGCGCCTGGGCCAGCGGGGCAACCCCGGCGGCAGCCAGCGCGCCCGCGCTCTTGATCCAGTCACGGCGGTTCCAAATGGCTTGCGACATCGATGCTCACTCCTGCTGGGCGGACGCTGTGCCGCCGGGGTTGGACCGGCTGCTGCGCCGGCTGGTGTTCCAACCGGTATACAAGCAATTGACGGGCCAGGCCTGATCACCGGTCGCGCATCGGGGGGTGTGCCGCAGGGCCATCGGGCGCCGCCAGGGCGGCAGCGCAGGGCCGGGGTGACTCGCGCCCGCACCGGACAGGTGCAGGGATTCATCCGACGGCACCGGTGCGACGGCTTCCACGCACCACAAGCGCGCTGGGCCGCCAGCGCGCTTATGCGCCTGTGCGCCAGCGCACTTCAGGCCGGCATGGCGCACCAAGGGCGCCGAATGGTTTGTGGCGGGCGAAGCTGGCTTGCGCTAAAGAGGGCACGCGCCTGTCCGCTCGAGCCGGCGGCTTGCCAGCAGTCGGCCAGTTCGTGCCGCCGGCCCAGGGCCGCAGCAGGGCGTCTCGCCGCTAGGCCGGTGCGTCAAGCCGGTGCCGACAACAGGCCGTTTTAAAGGCCTATTGCCTGGCGTGGCCAATCTTCAAGCCCGACGCCTCGCGCGGCAACCGTATGGGCTGCCGCGTCAGCACGAAGGTGACTGCAATGTCTGCCGGTCAGTCACAGCCCGTGCTCAGCCGGGACGGCCAGGGCCCAAGCGGCACCGGCGCACCAGCGCCAGGACGCTGATCAGGCCGATCCCGGCCAGCGCCACGCTCGACGGCTCGGGGACGGCCGCAAGCGGCTCGGCATACAGGAAGTCGTCCATCACGACCAGGTCGTCGATGGGGTTGCCAACCACCCCGTTGGCGACGATGGTGTTCAGCCCGGACGTGATGCGCACGCGGGCGATGGCCCCACCGCTCACCGTCGCCCCGAGAAAGCTGAGGCCCTTGTTGCCGGCCACCGCCGCGTCGCGGGTGTAGATCAGGGCATCGTTGCGGCTCCTTCGTCAGCAGCGGGGAAGTTGGCCGTCGGCGCGCTGTCGGTTGGGTGGTTCGAGGGTAGGAAGCCTGCCCCGCCGAGTCAACGGCGATGGGCTTTTCTTCTAGGGGCTGGGAGGCCGTCGCCCAGGGCCGCAACGCCATCGCCGTCAGGCCGGACGGGGGCGACCGCTTGTTACCTGTCGTCGCTCATGCAGGCCGGGTTGCTACCGATAAAGAGACATGGCCCGCCGTCTGCCATGCCTGCCGGAGGCCCGAAACAAACCCTCGCCACCAGGATCTCAGCATGTCCATCGCCCACCTTTCCAGCGGCTCGCCGACCTGGCTCAACCGGGGCGGCAACCCGGTCTCCGAACGCGCTGCCGTGCAGCGCCAGACCCACCCGTCCGCCGACGCACCGGGCCAATCTGCAAAGAGCGATGCCCCTGTGCGGCGCAACCCGCTGGTGGCCGCCATGATGGCGGCGATGCAGAGCCTGGTGCCTGCGAGCCTACCTGCGACGACCACCGCTGCACCGGCCACTGCCGTAGCCGCTGCCGCCGCTGCCGCCGTGGCCCCTGTCGGCGCCCCCGCCGCCAGCCCCGCGCCGAGCAGCGCCCCGGTCGACCTCAAGCAGCGGGCCTACGCGTTTGCCCACGAGCTCTACAGCGCCTTGCGCGGCGCCGGTTCTGACGACGACAGCGGCCACGCCCGGGGCGGCCGGCCCGAAAAGCCGGGGCATCACGGCCACCACGGCATGTCGAACAGCGCCTATGGCGACCTGGCGCAGCGGCTGGAAGCGCTGGCCCAAAGCCTGGACACCGCACCGGCGTCGCCTGCAGCGTCACCGCTCCTGAGCGCCTTCAAGAGCCTGCTCGCGGCGCTGGCACCGAGCACCGTCCCCAGCGCACCGGGCACCGACTTGGGCACCGACCCGGCCAGTGCGAAGCTGACGGCGTTCCTGCACCAGATGGCGCAGTCGCTCGGGTCGGGCGGCAGCGAGCCCGCGAGCAGCATGCCGGCGTCCGGCAGCCTGCTCAAGGTCACGGCCTGACCCTGCATCGACCGCCCCCCGGGCCCGGCGATCGGGCGCGCGACCTGCCAGGTGACCCTGGGGCTTTGGCGTGCGGGTCGGGCGCGTGCGCGCTTGCCTGACGCGGGGTCGTCGCAATCGCGGTTGACGGCAGGCGCTGAGCCGCCACAGAATGACTCTCAATCATAGGCCGGTCGGGAGTCTCTACATGGCGATGAAGTTGCAAGGCAGTGCCCGGCACCTGGTCAGGTTCGGCATGCTGCTGGCCGCGGCCGCACTGTCGCCTCAGGCCGCTGCAGCCGATATTGGCGGCTACCTCGCCGACCAGCAGAAGGCTCTTGCCATGATGGCCACCAAGGCCACGTCCGATGCCTGTCCCGACGTGATCGCACGCGCCGCCACCGACACCTCGGCATTGGCCGCTTACCGCGCGGCACTGTGCTATTTGCAGGCCGAGACGCCCGATGTGGTTGCGGGCAAGGCCTGGCTCGGCCGCGCGTCCGATGCGGGCTTCATGCCGGCGCACCGGCTGCTGCGCCAGCTGCTCATCGCCGAGGCCGGCGTGCACAGCGCCATCGCCCATTGCCACAACCTCGGCGAGGGTCAACAGCTGTGCCACGGCGGCCCGCCGGCAAGCCCGCTCGCTTCGGCCGCTAGCAAATGATGGTTGTGTAGACGCTTTCCCCCCAACGAAAACGAGGAGACGAGGATGATGAAGCTGAAGACGGTCGTGGCCCTGCTGCTGGCAGGCGTGGTTGGCAGCGCGGCCCTGGCGCAGGAATGTTCCGACAAGAACTGGAAGGCCTGCAAGGGCAAGCCCTGGATGATCGGCAACTCGACAGACACGCCGCTGGGCGACAAGTGGTGGCCGCACAAGCTGTGGGGGGCGGGTGATGAAGCCGGCTCCACCAACTGGTACACCAAGCCCGAGGTGGTGCAGCGCGCGCTGGGCGAAGCCAAGACCGGCAAGGTCTACCGGCTGGGCCGCCCCTACACCAGCACCATGCCGACCTTCGGCGACCGCAAGTTTGTGCTGCGCATCCCCGGCGGCCCGACCGGCGGGCCCTTCGGCGCCAATATCCTGATCTACAACGACGAGTTCCTGGCCACCGAGATCGGCCAGGTGGGCACCCAGTTCGACGGCCTGGCGCACATCGGTATCGCCGTCAACGGCGCGGCCGACAAGAGCGAAATGCGCTACTACAACGGCTTCACGCAGCTCGAGATCGAAGGCTCCACCGGGCTGAAGAAGCTGGGCGTCGAGAAGCTGCACCCGATCAACGCCCGCGGCATCATGCTTGACATCGCTGCGCTGAAGGGCGTGGACGCGATGGACGCGGGTTATGAGATCACGATGGCCGACGTCAACGCCGCGCTGGAAAAACAGGGCATGAAGGACTTCAAGTTCATGCCGGGTGACGGTGTGTTCTTCCGCACCGGCTGGGGCAAGCACTGGATCAAGGACAACGCCAAGTACAACGGCGGTGAGCCTGGCATCGGCATGGAAATCGCCAAATGGTTGTCCGACGTGGTGCAGGCCGGCGTGTTTGGCGCCGACACCTGGGCCACCGAGGTCATCCCCAACAAGGAGCCGGGCTGCGCCTTCTGCGTGCATTCGCACATGCTGACCCGCCACGGCATCGTCAACCAGGAGAACATGGACCTGGACGGCCTGGCGGCCGACAAGGTGTACCGCTTCATGTATGTCTACAGCCCGGCGCCGATCGTGGGCGCCACCGGCTCGATCGGCGCGCCGCTGGCCATCCGTTGATAGGCACGACGCCGGGCCAACGGGTACCGGCGTGCAATGACCCTGGCTGCTGGACAGGCCGAACGCTGCAGACCGTGCGCCGGCCGAATTGGCGCCGGGGTGCGGCCCGCACAACAGGCTTGCCGCCCCGCCGCCGGCCTGGCGCCGCGGGGGGTGTTGCCGCACCGCAGCCAGCGCCGGGTCAGCCTGGCTCGGCCTCGTCGGCCTCGATCACCAGGCGATCCCGCGCCACACCCCGGTTGGCGCAGCGCAGCACCACCCGCAACGCCTCGCCCACGGCCAGGTGGCGGGTGAAGCGGTAGTCCAGGCTGTCCAGACCGCCAGGGTTGCTGCTGGCGATGCGGCGCTGCCATTGCCGGGCGCCGTTGGCCAGCACCGCCAGCTCATGCCAGGCACCGGCCAGATCATCCGGGCAGCGCACCGTCATCCAACAGGCGATCTCGAAACGGCGTTCGCGCCGCAGGTCGGGCGGGATGTCCAGCACCGCCTCGGCGGCGTCGCCGGCGTCGCGCGCCCAACGCTCAGGTCGCACCGTCGGGCGCACGGTCGGGCCCCGCGGCGCGCACCGAGGGGTCGGCATCGAGCCGGGCAAAGGCCGACTCGAACGCCGCAAACATCACCTCGCCCGACAGCGCGTTGCGGGTATCGGGCCGGTTCAGCGAGAGCAGCACCACGGCGCCGTGTTGCTGGTAGCGCAGCGGATCGCTGGTTTGGGGGTTGGACATCGGGCGGGCCTTCGAGTGGGGTCACAGCAGGACTGGGCGGGCGTTGACGGCGCGATGTTGGCGAGCGCGTCAGCACTTCAGCCGGCCCCGGCTCAAGCCCGCAGCCGCTCCGGCGACAGATAAGCCTGCCGGTAGGCCTCGAACAGCATCGAGTCGGCCGCTTCGATGCGGCGCTGCTCGGCCACCGAGGCGTCGGCCATCGCGCCGTAGCGCAGCGCCTGCGCTTCGGTCCAGGGCAGGCCCAGCAGGTGGGCGCGGCTGCTGGCCGACTGGGCGCGAATGAAACGCGGGTACGAGTTGTCGAAATCGGCGGCCATGGTGTCGAGCACCCGGGCCGACGGCAGCGATTCGGGCTTGGCCAGCACGGCGCGCGCCTGGTCCAGCGCCTGGGCGTAGAGCGTGCCGCCAAAGGCTGAGTCCAGCGCATCGGCAATGGCGCCGCATTCGCCCAGCAGCTGCGTGGCCCAGTCGGTCAGCAGGATCTCCTGCTCGCCCTGCTCCAGCAGCAGGCCGGGCTGGCGGCCGTTTTCGGCCGTGCGGTGCTGGTTGCGGCCCCGTGCGGCGATCTCTGCGGCCGAGTCGGGCGGGCTGTCGGCCAGCAGGCAGTGCAGCAAGAAGATGTCGATGAAGCGGGTGGTGGACGCGGCGATGCCGACCGGCTCGAACGGGTCCAGGTCCATGCAGCGCACCTCGATGTACTCCACCCCGCGCTCGCGCAATGCGTGCAGCGGGCGCTCGCCGGGGTAGATCACGCGTTTGGGCCGGATCAGGCCGTAAAACTCGTTTTCAATTTGAAGCAGGCTGGTGGCGAGCTGGTTGTAGTCGCCGCCCGGGTTGCGGATGCCGACCGCCTCGTAGGGCGCATAAGGCTGGGTCAGCGCGCCATGCAGCGAGTTGGCATAACTCTCCAGGCTGTTGTAGCTGACCGCCAGCGTGGCCTGCGCATCGCTCTGGTAACCCAGCCGGCCCATGCGCAGCGAGGTGGCGTGCGGCATGTGCAGCGTGCCGCTGGCCGGCAGCGGCTGCAGCCGGTGCGGCCGGCCGGCGACAAAATCGCCACACACCGCCGGCGACGCGCCGAACAGATAGAGCAGCACAAAGGCGTGGCGGCGAAAGTTGCGGATCAACGCAAAGTGCTCATCGTTGCCCAGGCCGGGCATCGACCAGTTGTAGTGGATGCCCGAGATGGTCTGCATGCGCCGGCCGTAGCGGTGGCCCAGGCCCATGCGGTACACGCTCTTGGCGCGGCCGACGTTGCTCGACCCATAGCGCCCCAGCGGGATGGTCTCGTCGGTGGGCAGGCCGCAGGGCATGCTGCCGACCCACAGCATCTCGGCGTCCGGCCCGGTGCCCAGCGCGTGGTAGACCGCCTGGTGGATCTCGGTCAGCTCGGCCAGGCAGGCATCAGCGCTGTCACGCACGCCGGTGATCAGCTCCAGCTGCGACTCGCTGTAGTCGGTGGTGATGTGCGGGTGGGTCAGCGCCGAGCCCAGTGCAGCCGGGTGCGGCGTCAGCGCCAGGCCGCCGTCGGGCAGCGCACGCAGGCTTTCTTTTTCGATGCCGTGGCGCATCGCCCTCAACCGCTCGGGCGGCAGGGCACGCAGGCGTTCGTGCAGTGCGGTCACCGGCGGTCTCCTTGAAATGTTCAGGGGCGCGAGGCTAACAGAGCCGCGTGACGCACGTCAGACTGGGGGTTGATGCAATTTATGCTAGCCCTATCATCCGCCCGCTGGGCCGGCAGCAGGGCAGCCCACACCGCCGCCGACACTGCGACAGACACCACCAAAAGAACGGGGAGACACGATGCCGGACGGCACTTTTGGGACAGCCAGCAGGCCCGGCAGCAGGCCCGGCAGCGGCCTGCTGCTGGATGAACTGCAGGTGGTGTCGGACCTGCACCTCGGCGGCAAGCCGGGGTTCCAGATCTTTGCGTCCACCGCCGAGCTGGTCTGGCTGATCGACTCGGTGGCGCAGTCGCCCACGCCCGGGCTGGCCGCGCTGGTCGTCAACGGTGACTTCATCGACTTCCTGGCCGAAGAACCCGCGCTCGGCTTCGACGCCGACGGCGTGCTGGCCAAGATCGACCGGGTGCTGGCCGACCCCAGCTTTGCACCGGTGTTTGCCGCCTTTGCCCGGCTGCTGGCCACCGAGCGCCGGCTGTTGGTGGTCAACCTGGGCAACCACGACATCGAGCTGGCCCTGCCCTGGGCCCGCGAGCACCTGGCGCGCGCACTGGCCGGCGACGATGCGGCAGCCCGCGCCCGGCTGTTGCTGGTGACCGACGGCACCGGGTTTCGCTGCCAGGTCGGCAATGCGTCGGTGCTGTGCCTGCACGGCAACGAGGTCGACAGCTGGAACGTCACCGACCACGAGAAGCTGCGCCGCATCGGCCGTGACACGCAATTTGGCCTGCGCCCCGAGCCCTGGATGCCCAATGCCGGCTCGCAGCTGGTGGTGGAGGTGATGAACCAGGTCAAGGCGCGCTACCCGTTTGTCGATTTGCTCAAGCCCGAGACCGAGGGCGTGGTGCCGATCCTGGCCGCACTCAATCCGCAGCTGCTGCGCAAGCTGCAGGACCTGACCGGCATCGCCCAGCGCAAGGCGGTGGACCAGCTGCGCATGCGCGCCGGGTTTTTGAGCGCTGACGGGGACGGGTCAGCGGCGGCGGGGGGCGCTGCGCCAGCCGCCACCGCCGACAGTGCCGCCCACGACCTGCCCACCGTGCCGTCGCCACCGGCCTTTGGCGCGTCGGGCCTGCTCGGCGGCAACGGCGGTGGCGCCTCAGGCGCGGCGCTGTCCAACGCACCCCCCGGTTCGGCCGCCGCGCTGCTGGCCCGCGCCGAGGCGGCCTACCTGCAAGGCGTGACGCCGATCTCGCTGGTGCAGGGCAGCGCGTCCGAGCAGCTCGGCCCGATGGCCGCGGCCTGGGACTGGCTGACCGGCAAACCGCGCGCCGAGGTGCTGCGCGAGGCACTGGAGTTTCTCGACAAGGACCGCAGCTTCGACCCCGCCGCGCCCGACGACACCTACAAGGCGATCGACGCACTGGTGTCGCCCGACGTCGATCTGGTGCTGACCGGCCACACCCACCTGGAGCGCTCGCTACCGCGCCAGCGGGGCGATGGCCATTACTTCAACAGCGGCACCTGGGCCCGGCTGATGCGCATCAGCCCCGAGTTGCGCCAGGACCCGGCGCGCTTTGCCCAACTGTTCGACCTGCTGGACGGCCAACCGGTGGCGCAGCTGGTGGCGGCATCGCCCGCGCTGGTGATGCAGCGCAACTCGGTGGTGGCCATCTGGCGCGATGCCGCCGGCCGCACCCACGCCGAGCTGCGCCATGTCGGCCCGGCAGCAGGCGCGGCACGCGTGTCAGGCCTGGCGGGCGCGCCAGGCAATACAGGCGCGCCGGGCCAACCCAACTTCCAGGCCACGCCGGTCGCCGGCACCCGCCACACCCGAGGTTGAGCCATGCGCACCATCACGCTAGAACTGCTGCGCCACGGCCCGGCCCACAACCAGCTGATCTCGCCGCTGACGCCTTACCTGGCACTGTGCGAGAACCACCCCGCCGTCACCTGGCAGCTGCCGCTGGAGCACAACCAGCTGCTGCACCGGCTGCGTGCGCTGAGCTACCGGCTGGGTGAGGAGTCACGCGCTTTCCAGCTGCAAGATACCGCGCGCCTGCTGGCCGACCTGTTGGCCACCATCCCCGGCCTGGCCGTCGAGATGGGGCGCACCGACGCCGGCCCGGTGCACCTGCGCCTGGTGCTGTCGGCCAGTGAGCTGGCCCTGCTGCCGTTTGAGCTGGCACTGACCCCGCCCGGCCTGCCCGGCGCCGGCCAGCCGCTGCTGCTGCAGCCGCAGCAGCCAGTCTGCATCACCCGCGAAACCCGCCGCGTGGCGGATGTCGCCCTGCCCTGGCCCCAAGAGACCCGTGTGCTGATGGTGGTGGCGTCGCCGCCGGGTGTGCCGGCCGTGCCCGACCTGGCCCACCTGCTGGCACTGCGCGGCCGGCTGGCGGCCTGGATCGGCAGCCCCGATCAGCTGGACCGGCACCTGACCGTGATCACCCAAGCCAGCCTGCAGGCGATCGAGGCCGCCTGCGCCCAGCACGATTTCACCCATGTGCACATCCTGGCCCACGGCAGTGAGTACGCCGCCGGCTACGACACCCGGTTTGGCCTGATGCTGCATGCCGCAGGCGACCCGGACGGCCCGGCCGACATCGTCAGCGGCGAGCGCCTGGCCGGTGCGCTGCGCACCCCCCGGCAGGGTGGCAGCGGCCGGCTGCCCAGCCCGGCGGTGGTCACGCTGGCCAGCTGCAACAGCGGCGCGGTGGGCAGCGTGGCCGGGGCCGGGGCCAGCCTGGCCCATGCGCTGCACCTGGCCGGCATCCCGATGGTGATTGCCAGCCAGTTCCCGCTGTCGTTTGGCGGGTCGGTGCGGCTGGTTGAAAAACTCTACGACGGCCTGCTCTGGGGCGACGACCCGCGTTGCCTGCTGATCGAGCTGCGCCGCCTGCTGCACACCCAGTTCCCCGAGACCCATGACTGGGCGAGCGTGACCGCCTACACCTCGCTGCCGGCCGACTTCGAGCGTCGGCTGGGCGCGGCCCAGATCCAGCGCGCGATGACCGCGATCAACGTGGCGCTCGCCGGCGCCGATACGGCGGTGGCGCGGCTGGCTGCGGTGGCGCGGCTGGCTGCGGCGGCGCAGGCCGCAGGCGCGGACCCGGCGAGCCCGGCGCAGACGGCGCACACCGCCATGGCGGCCACGGCGTCCGCCGAGATCACCACCGCGGTGGCCCAGGTGCACAGCGCCAAACAGCGCCTGACCGACCTGGTGGCGCGCAACCCCGACCAGCGGGGCAGGGTGCTGAACCTGCTGGCCAGCACCGAAAAACGCGAGGCCGAATTTGCCCACAGCCGCGCGGTCAGCCTGGCCGGGCCGGGCGCCACGTCAACGCCCGACGAGGCGATGTGGACGGGCCTGGCACGTGCGCGCCAGCTGTACTTCGACCACTACGCGCTGGGCCGCAGCCCCTACGCCGCGATCCAGTACCTGTCCCTGGGGGCAGTGCTGCAACACGCGGGGCGGGCCGCTGGTGGTGCGGCGGGGGCGGCGGGGGCAGTGGGTGGTGCAGATCTGCCCGGCCGTGCCGCCGACAAGCTCTGGGACCTGGCCGAGGTGCAGGCCCAGCTCGACCTGCAGGACCCCGATCCGCAGTGCCGGGTCTGGGCGCTGGGCAACCTGATCGAGCTGTACCTGCTGGCCCCGACCATCCCCGGCGTGGCTGGGCGTGGCCCCGATTGGCCGGCCCAGGCCGAGGCCCATGCGCAACGCCTGTTGGCCACCAGCGCAAACGGCGCCTTCGAGCTTTTTTCCACCCGCCGCCAGATCAAGCGCTATGTCGATTGGTACGCCCGGCTGGCCCAGCCGGACCGGCCCTGGGACGCCCAGGTGCTGGCGGCCGCAGCCCGGATCGTGGCCATGCTGCCGGCCGACGAGGTGACGACCTGGAACTACGCGACGGGTTGAGCCGGACGGGGGTCAGCCCGGTCGAAGCTCAGCCCTTGACCGGCGCCGGCGTCAACGCCAGCCGCACCGCCGCCGCGCAGCAAGCCATCGCAGCCCACTGCACCGGGCCCAGCGGTTCACCGTGCATCAGCGCGCCGGCAATCATCGCCACCACCGGCACCAGGATGGCCGACAGCCCGGCCACCGTGGTCGGCAGCAGGCCGACGATGGCAAACCAGGCGGCGTTGCCGATCGCCATCGGCACCAGCGTGATGTAGCTGATGACGGCAATCGTGGTCCACGACGGCATGAACCAGTGGCCGTCACCCAGCCACAGCGCGCCGATGCCGGTCGGCACCGCGGTGATCAGCAGTTGCCAGCCGGTGAGCACCAGCGCGGGCACCACCACACTGCCGCGTTTCAGGATCATCGTGCCCAGCGCCCAGCCGATGGCGGCGATCAGGCCCAGCGCCACGCCGAGCGGCGCCTGTGCGTAGACCCCCAGGCTGCGCCACATCAGCAAACCCACCGCCACCGCGCCCAACGCCAGGGCCAGCAACAGGCGTGGGCCCAGCCGCTGCGTGCCGCTGAGCCAGCCGAACAGCGCCGCCCACAGCGGCATCGTGAAGCCCAGCACCGCGGCCTGGCCCGACGGGATCATCAGCGCGGCATAGGTGCTGGCGATGTTCCACAGCACCAGGTACAGGCTGGTGGCCACCGCCACCGTGGCCCAGTGCCGGCGCGGGATCACCAGCGACTGGCCGCGGGCACGTGCCACCGCCAGCAGCACCAACCCGGCGCCCAGCACCGCCACGGCGCGGAAGGTCCAGACCGAGACCTCGCGCACCGCGATCGGGAACAAGCCCCAGTTGGTGCCCCAGACCAGCGTCAGCAACGCCAGCAGCACGATCGCCCGGCGCGGGATGGCGGTGTGGGCGGTGTGGGCGGTGTGGGCGGTGTGGGCGGTGTGGGCGGGTGCGGCGGGTGCGGCGGGCGGTGGCAGGGTGGACATGGTGGATGGGGCGGATGCAAAGGATGGGGCGGATGGGCGCGGGCAGCAGCGGGCAGCAGCGGGCGGTTCAGTATCCCCGTGCCGACCACGGCGACGGCCGGCCCTGCTGCAATGTCGGCGGGCGGATCTGCAGCCGGAGCACCCGGCTGGCCCTCAGGCGCTCAGGCGCTCAGGCCACGGCCAGCGGGTCCGGCCCGTAACGGTTGTCGCCCCGGGTGCCGATGCTGGCGACAAACACGATCATCACGATGGCGCCTATCACCGGCAGCAGTGTCACCAGCAGCCACCAGCCACTGCGGTCGGTGTCGTGCAGGCGGCGCACCGTCACCCCCAGCGCCGGCAGGAAGGTGGCCAGGCCGAACAGGCCCGACAGCAGGCCGACACCGGTGGCCGCGTCGTATTTGCCGATGATCGTGTCCACCACCGCCAGCATGATCGAGATCAGCAGGCAGATCAGAATAAACCACCAGTAAGCCTTGCGCCGCGCCCGACCACGGAACACCGCGTACTGCTTGACGCCCTCTACAAACCACTCCATTCGCCGCTCCCGGTTGTGCCGGACACACCGGCCCCCGGACGATAGCTGCTGCCGGCGGGCCGCGGCCGCAGGGGACTGGGGATGGTCATCTGCTCCTGGGCCTCGTCACCCAAGCCCAGGAAGTCGAACAGGCAAGGGATTTTCAGCGTGTCGTGGGCCAGGGCTGAATCAGGCGCCGGCAGCCGCGCCTGGAAGTGGCTGACCGCGCCGCCCTGGCGCTGCTGCAGCCGGTTCTTGATGTGCAGCGCCAACGTCGTGTGCGACCAGCCAGGCGGCGTCCACGTTGGCGCGCAGCTTGTCGGCGGGTAGCCCACAGGGTTTGCTCGATGTCGTCCCGCATCGGCGGCACATTCATCGGGCCGGGAGGTTGGCGTTTGTCCCCGGGGCCTGCGGTTCACTCCGGCGTCATGCCCGCATCCCGAAACGCCTTGCCCCAGGCCAGCAGCTGCTCTTGCAGAAACACCGCCATCTCGTCCGGGCTGGACCCGACCAGCTCGAAGCCGAGCGCGCTGATGCGCTCGCGCACATCGGGGCGCTGCATGGCGGCGTTGAGTTCGCGGTTCAAACGCTGCACGATCTCGGGCGCCACCTTGGCCGGCGCAAAGCTCTTGACCGGGTCGTACGGCGGGTTTTTCTTGAGCAACGGCACTTGCATCATCGGCGTGTTGCTGGCCAGGAAGAAGGTGTGGCCGTCGGGCTCGGCGCGGGCCACAAAGTCGCCGGCAATCGCGCCGTCGGCAGCCGGCCGGTTCTCGACCAGCACCGGCTGACCCAGCGTGGCCGACATCGATTGGGCCAGAATGCGGGCCACCGAATCGGTCGAGCCGCCGGGCGGGAACTGCAGCACCAGGCGTATCGGCTTGCTCGGCCAGGTCTGGGCAAAGGCGGACGGGGCCAGGCAGGCGGCCAGCAGCAGGCAGGCCGAGCGCAGAAGGCGTTTCATCAGGGCATCCTCCTGGGGCGGTAAGGGTCGCGGGGTGGGCAGCGGAGCGGGCTGAATTGGGGCGCGGGTGACTTGCCGCGGCAGGCGCAATCTTGACAATCCATTCTCCGCCCCGGCCCAGGGGCCAAGCCTCACCACCGCCCGGGGCGAACCCTGCCTACTTCAGGAGCAATCAAGATGGACAAACCCAAACTTTTCGGCATTTCAGGCTCACGCGCGCTGCGGGCGCTGTGGGGCATCGAGGAGGTCGGCATCGACTTCGAGCAGGTGCCGGTCAACTACGGTGCCGATTCCAAGGCGGCCGGCTATCTGGCCGTCAACCCGAACGGGCGCATCCCGGCGCTGATCGATGGCGAGCTGCAGCTGTTCGAGTCGATGGCGATCAACCTGTACCTGGCCAAGCGCTATGGCGGCGCGCTGTACCCGGCCGACGCCGACGACGAGGCCCGCTGCTGGCAATGGAGCGTCTGGGGCATCAGCGAGATCGAGCCCTGGCAGATGCAGATCGTGATCGACCGGCTGTTCACGCCGGAGGACAAGCGCAACCCCAAGACGGTAGAGCGGGCCCAGCGCGCGTTGCAGCGCCCGCTCAAGGTGCTGGACGCGGCACTGGCCGGGCGCGACTGGCTGGTGGGGACGCAGTTCTCGGTGGCCGACCTGAACCTGGCCGGGGTGATGCACCTGCTGAAGGAGATCGGCTTCGGCTACGCCGAGCACCTCAACGTGCAGCGCTGGGCCGACGCCTGCTATGCCCGTCCGGCACTGGCGCGGGCGCTGGCCCGGCCCTGATGCCCGCAGGCGCCCAGGAGCAGCCTTGCTTTTCGTGCCGCCTGCTGTGGCCCAGCAGCTGGGCGGGGAACGACCTGCCTGATCCAGCAGACGGCCAAGTCCGGCCGAAAACAGCCAGCGCGTGCACGCCAGCCTGGCCGCGCTGAGGGGCCTGGACTTCGGTGGCCGTGGCGGCGATCCAGAGCGCGGCCGGCGCCGGCACGAGATGCGCGCCATCTCCCGCTTGCAGACCCTGCTGACCAACATCGTGCTGGCCTGGAACACCAGCCGGATGCACAAGGCAGTAAAGCGGCTCAAGCGCGACGGCATGCGAGTCGAAGACGACTGGCTGCGCCGCATCGGACTGGCACACTTCTCGCACATCAACTTCTGCGGCACGATGCGGTTCGGCGTCGAAAAGTACGCCAAGACTTTGGTACAGCGCGGGCCGCGCCACCTGGCCCGCGTGACTTCGTGACAAGGCCAAACGGATCGGACCGCGCACCGATGTTGACAACAGTTGTCAAACCTCGCAAGATGACGCCATGAGCCGACAAACCATGAGCTTTGCCCTTCCTGAATCGATGCGGGCGTACATCGATAACCGGGTTTCCGCAGGCAACTACGGCAACACCAGCGAGTACATCCGCGACCTGGTGCGTCGGGACCAGGAAGAGCAGGCCAAGAAGCGGCTTCGTGACCTCATCGAAGAGGGGCTGGCGTCCGGGCCCGGCCGGCGTCGCAGCAAGGCGGACGAGAAGGAACTGCTGGCCATCGCTCGCGGCGAGATCGATTGAAGCCGGCGGTACTGCGGCCGCAGGCGCTGCGCGACCAGCAAGGCGAGGTCCGCTACTACCGCAAGGAAGGCGGCAACCGTGTGGCGGTGCGGGTGGTCAAGGCCACCAACGCTGCGCTGGACCAGATCGAGCTCGACCCCGGCATCGGCTCGCCGACCCTGGGAAATCGCCTGGCCATTCCAGGGCTTCGAACCTGGCGGGCGACAAAGTTTCCGCTGCTCTGGTGCTACTTCGAACGCGGCGATCACCTGGATGTGGTCCGACTGCTGGGCGAGCGCCAAGACATTGCGGCTGTCTTGGGCGACGGGTTCGCCGCGAACTGACCGCGCTGGTTGCCGCGGCGCGAGGGTGGCCGTCAATGATGGGTCCCCGGTCTTCAGTTCGGCGGGCCGGTCGGCCGGTATCGACCCCTTGCGGTCACCCGCCGATCGCCCCGAAAGCAGACCGCCGGCCTTGCCGGGTCAAGAAGCATGGGCCGTTGCAGGCTGGCGCCACGCCGCTGCCTGCATGTCTTGGGCTGGCCGCGGGTCAACCCGATGTCGAAAGCTTTGACACCTGGACGCCGCGCCGCCCGGCGGCGCGCGGCCTGGGCCAACAACCTGGTCTATGGTGGCTTCAGCGACTGGCGCTTGCCCACGCTGAACCCGTTGGACGCGTCTTGCACGGGTGGCTTTGGGGTTGGGTTTGGCTTTCATGTGCACGGGCGGTGAGCTGAGCCGTCTCTTTGTCACCGACCTGGGTAACCAGGGCAACAGTTCCGTGCTGAACCAGGTGGGCGACACGGCCGAGCAGATCGCCAACCTGGCGCTGTTCAGCAATGTGCAGTCCACCGACTACTGGTCCGGTACGGAGTACGCGCCGGGTCCTGGCAACGCGTGGAGCTTCTACACCTACGACGGCTTCCAGAGCGTCGACGACAAGCGCAATTCGTTGTATGCAGGGGCTGTGCGCCCCGGCGATGTGGCCACCTCTGTGCCGGAGCCACAGACGTTGGCACTGGCGCTGCTGGCGTTGGGCGCGACGATGGTGGTGCGTAGAAGGCGGCCACTTTGAGACTTTGACGCTTCTGGCGCTTTGGCTCTTTCGGGAGCTTGGGGGCTGCAAGGCGTAGCCCCCAACAGCGCCATTTTTCGGGGTCAGTCCCGTGGCACGACATGAACACCTGCCGATCTACAAGGCGGCGTTGGACCTGACGGTGCACTTCGAGGGTCTGGTGGCGGGCTTCAGCCGCTACCACAAGTACACGCCGGGGACTGAGTTGCGCCAAGGCAGCCGCGCGGTGCTGCAGCAGGTGTTGAGCGCCAACAACGCAGCCATACGCGAGCAGCGAGCAGCGAGCAACGAGCAACGAGCAACGAGCGGCCGAACGCCTTGAGCTGCGCGTCTCGCTGACACGCGTCTCGCTGACATCAGCCCGTGCCTAGAATGCGGCGATGCCGGTGGTGTTCCGCTACAGAGGATTCCGCTTCTTCTTGTACTCCAACGAGGGCAGCCCGCGCGAACCCTGCCATGTGCACGTACGCTCGGGCAGCAGCGAGGCCAAGATCTGGCTCGACCCGCAGGTTCAGGTCGCCTCCAGTTTCGGTTTCGATGCCGGGACGCTGCGCGAATTGGTAGAGGTTGCCCAGGCCAACCGGGTACTGATCGAGAGGACTTGGCATGAGTACTTCAGCTAAAGCAGTTCGATTCGACGACGACAGCATGTGGGTCGATCTGGACGATGGCCGGCGAATGGCCGTCCCGCTCGCGTGGTTCCCCCGCCTCTTGGCTGCTACGCCTGAACAGCGGAACCAGTTCGAACTGAGCCCGCGCGGTATTCATTGGGAAGCACTCGACGAAGACATCTCCGTCGATGGCCTGCTGGCCGGTCATGGTGACCGAACACACGGTCGCCTTGTCGTGCCGGCCTGATGTCGGGCAGCCGTCAAGATTCGAGGCGCGCGTCGAGGTTGGAACGACCGGTCTGATCGGCTCCGGGCGACGGCTCCTGGCCGTCAGGGACCGGTCAGCCGCCGCCCTTGGCGGTCAGCTCACAGCACCGAAGCAGCCATTCAATTTGGAGCGTGCCATCGAGCTTGTTCGGGGCACCCCGAGTTCTGGCGCATGTCCGCCCCGCGAATCCGGCGTCGTCGCAGACTGGCGAATGGGACGCCTCGATAGGACGTCGCCGCTGCGACCCTAAGGCGCATTGCGTGGCAGGAACTTATAGAACCGCGGCGGTCGGCGAGCGTCACCCAAGCAGGCTTCTTCGACCTTGTTCTTCATACTTTTTTCATACCGCCAACGAAAACGGCACCCGAAAGTGCCGTAAGTCGTTGATTCTATTGGTGGGCGGTGCAGGGCTTGAACCTGCGACCCCTGCCGTGTGAAGGCAGTGCTCTACCGCTGAGCTAACCGCCCGGAATCTGGGTGTTCGAGCTTGGAGAGCTTCCGCTCAATGAGCGACATCAATCACCAAGTCGATGCGATATCCGGAAAGCCCTGGAGTATGCCATGGCTTCAGTGCTGGGCCTGGCCGGTTTCGGCGGGGCGTGGCATCCGCCACACCAGTTGTCCGCAGCTGACCTGTTCGATGCCTGCCAGCAGCGATTCGTGCGCCGCCTGCTCTTCAGCGCTGGCCCGGATGACGGGCAGTTCGAACTGGCGCAGATCGACGCGGTGCTGGTTTTGCCCTGCAGCAGATGTGGCATTGCCGCTGCTGTCTATGCCCAGGCTGCCCTGCCCGCGCGTCATGCGTAGATAAACCTCGGCCAGCAGGCCTGCATCCAGCAGCGCGCCGTGCAGGTCGCGGCCGGAGTTGTCAACTTCCAGGCGCTTGCACAGTGCATCCAGCGAGTTGGCTTTGCCTGGATATTGCTCGCGCGCCATCAGCAGGCTGTCGGTGATGCGGCCAGCCAGTTTGGCCAGCGGCGGCGCGCCTACACGGGCCAGTTCGGCGTCCAGAAAGCCGGTGTCAAAGGCGGCGTTGTGGATGATGACTTCAGCGCCTTGCAAGAAGGCCACCACTTCGGTGGCGACATGGGCAAAACGCGGTTTGTCGGCCAAGAACCGGTCGGTGATGCCATGCACTCGCAACGCATCGGGGTGGCTGCTGCGGTCGGGGTTGAAGTAGTGATGCAGACGGCGGCCGGAGTCGCGGCGCTCGACGTATTCGATGCAGCCGATCTCGATCACGCGGTCGCCCGCCGCCGGGTTCAGGCCGGTGGTTTCGGTGTCAAGAAAAATCTGCCTCATGCCTTGCCTGCCAATGTTTGGAGGCGGCTGCCTTGCTGGCCAAAGTACCACCACAACCCGGCACCGCCGATGATCATCGGAATGCACAGCCACTGGCCCATGCTCATGCCCAGCGCCAGCAGGCCCAAAAAGCTGTCGGGCTCACGAAAATACTCGGCCACAAAGCGCAGCACGCCGTAGCCAAAGACAAAGGCTGCTGCGACCTGGCCAGTGGCGCGCTGGCGTTTGCTGTAGACCCACAGCAGTACAAACAACAGCAAACCCTCCAGCGCAAACTGGTATAGCTGCGAAGGGTGGCGCGCCATCATGCTGCCGCTTTGCGGGAACACCATCGCCCAAGGCAAAGCCGGGTCGGCCGCCCTGCCCCACAGCTCGCCGTTGATGAAGTTGCCGATCCTGCCTGCGGCCAGGCCCGTGGGCACACAAGGTGCCACCACATCCATCACCTGCAAAAAAGAGCGTTTGCGCAGGCGGGCGAAAATCACCATCGCGACGATCACGCCCAGCAAGCCGCCGTGAAAGGCCATGCCGCCCTTCCAGACTTGCAGGATCTCCAGCGGGTTGGCCAGGTAGACATCGGGCTTGTAAAACAAGGCATAGCCGATGCGGCCGCCCAGCACCACGCCCACCACACCAAAAAACAGCAGGTCTTCGACGTCGCGCTTCGTCCAGCCAGCAGCAGCGAAGTGCGGCAAGGCCACGCGGCGGCGAGCCAGAAAAATAAACAAGCCGAAGGCCGCCAGATAAGTCAGGCCGTACCAGTGGATCTGCACAGGCCCCAGGGCCAGCGCGACCGGATCAAACTGCGGATGCATCAGCATCGATCAACTCCTTGTCTTGAGGGGGCATTGTCCACGGCGGCCGTCGCTACACTGCGATCCGCGTGAACCCCAGTCAAAAACCAGACACTGAAGGACGAAACCGATGAACCCATCCAATCCCAACCCGGGCCCCAGCAACCGCCGCTCCAAGAATGTGACCGAAGGCGTGGCGCGCGCACCCAACCGCAGCATGTACTACGGGATGGGCTACACCGAAAGCGACTTTGGCAAACCGATGATCGGCGTGGCCAACGGCCACAGCACCATCACGCCTTGCAACAGCGGCTTGCAGCGCCTGGCCGATGCGGCGGTGGATGCTTTGAAAGGCGCAGGTGCCAACCCGCAAATCTTTGGTACCCCCACGATCAGCGACGGCATGGCCATGGGCACCGAAGGCATGAAGTACAGCCTGGTCTCGCGCGAGGTGATTGCCGATTGCGTCGAGACCTGCGTCGGCGGCCAGTGGATGGACGGCGTGCTGGTGATCGGCGGCTGCGACAAGAACATGCCAGGCGGCATGATGGGCATGCTGCGCGCCAACGTGCCGGCCATCTACGTCTATGGCGGCACCATCCTGCCGGGCCGCTACAAGGGCCAGGACCTGAACATCGTCAGCGTCTTCGAAGCGGTGGGCCAGTTCAGCGCCGGCAAGATGAGCGACGAAGACTTCAAAGAAATCGAGCGCCGTGCGATCCCCGGCAGCGGCTCGTGCGGCGGCATGTACACGGCCAACACGATGAGCTCGTCGTTTGAGGCGCTGGGCATGAGCCTGCCGTTTTCTTCGACCATGGCCAACGTCGAAGATCCGATCATGGCGCACACCCAGGCAGCAGCGCGGGCGCTGGTGGAGGCGGTCAAAAATGACCTGAAACCACGCGACATCGTGACCCGCAAGTCGATCGAAAACGCCGTGGCCGTGATCATGGCCACCGGTGGCTCGACCAACGCCGTGCTGCACTTTCTGGCCATTGCCCACACAGCAGAAGTGCCTTGGACCATTGACGACTTCGAGGCCGTGCGCCGCAAGGTGCCGGTGCTGTGCGATTTGAAGCCCAGCGGCAAATACCTGGCGGTGGACCTGCACCGGGCTGGCGGCATCCCGGCGGTGATGAAGGTGCTGCTGGACGCCGGCCTGCTGCACGGTGACTGCATGACCATCACCGGCAAGACCGTGGCCGAGAACCTGGCCAACGAGCCTGCCCTGCGCACCGACCAAGACGTCATCCGCGCCATCGACAAGCCGATGTACGCACAAGGCCATTTGGCGATCCTCAAAGGCAACCTCAGCCCAGAGGGCAGTGTGGCCAAGATCACCGGTCTGAAGAACCCCGTGATCACTGGGCCGGCTCGGGTTTTTGACGACGAGCAAAGCGCGCTGGCGGCGATCATGGCGGGCAAGATCGTTGCCGGCGACGTGATGGTGCTGCGTTATCTGGGCCCCAAAGGCGGCCCCGGCATGCCAGAGATGCTGGCCCCCACCGGCGCGCTGATCGGTCAGGGCCTGGGCGAAAGCGTGGGCCTGATCACCGATGGCCGCTTTTCAGGCGGCACCTGGGGCATGGTGGTGGGCCACGTGGCGCCCGAGGCCTATGCAGGTGGACTGATTGCGCTGGTACACGAAGACGACCGCATCACCATCGACGCCCTGCAGTTGCTGCTGCATCTGGATGTGCCCGACGAAGAAATCGTGCGCCGCCGCGCCGCCTGGAAGCAGCCTGCGCCGCGTTACGTGCGCGGCGTGCTGTCCAAGTTCTCTCGCAATGCCGCCAGTGCCAGCGTGGGGGCGGTGCTGGATGCTGATCTGCCGAGCTAGGGGCAGATGCCGACTGGCTGAGAAGTTGCCGGCTGCGCCTATTTGGACGCAGCCGACTTGGCAGCGCGCTTGACGGCGTCGGTACGGGCCTGCTGCAGCTTGCGGTCGCGGTCGGTGTTCAAGCCCAGCGCATCCATTGCCTGATCGCGCCGCTTGCGCTTGCGCTCTTCCATCTTGTCCATCTCGCGGCGCTTGGTCCAACCGCTGCTGTCGGCAAACTGCCACCACAGGACGGCCAGGCCAAACGGCGCCAGGATGATCCACCACGACCAATCAGCCATCGGCCCGAATTCGGCCATTTTGGCGATGAACAAAAACAATCCGATCAAGACGAGGGGCATGGCTCAGGCACTCCTGGTGCGAATGTAGCGCAGCAACCCGCGCTGCGGACAGCGCCAGGTGCCGAATTCTTCACTGTCCTGCCGCTGGCGGGGCCGCCTGGATCGTCAGGGTCAGTTGGCCTGACCCAGCTGATCCAGGATCGCCGGGTTTTCCAACGTGCTGGTGTCCTGGGTGATGGCTTCGCCTTTGGCGATGCTGCGCAGCAGGCGGCGCATGATCTTGCCGCTGCGGGTTTTGGGCAGGTTCTCGCCAAAGCGGATGTCCTTGGGTTTGGCGATCGGGCCGATCTCCTTGGCAACCCAGGCACGCAGTTCATTGGCGATTTTCTTGGCTTCTTCGCCCGTGGGCCGGCTGCGTTTGAGCACCACGAAGGCGCAGATGGCCTCACCTGTGGTGTCGTCGGGGCGGCCCACCACCGCCGCTTCGGCCACCAGCTCGGTGTGGCTGACCAACGCCGACTCGATCTCCATCGTGCCCATGCGGTGGCCGCTGACGTTGAGCACATCGTCGATGCGGCCGGTGATCGTGAAATAGCCCGTGTCTTTGTCGCGGATCGCGCCGTCGCCCGCCAGGTAGTAGCCCTTCAGCTCGGGCGGGTAGTAGCTGTCGACAAAGCGCTTGGGGTCGCCGTAGATCGTGCGGATCATGCTCGGCCACGGCTTTTTGATGACCAGGATGCCGCCGCGCCCGTCGGGCACATCGGCGCCTGCCTCGTCCACGATGGCCACCGTGATGCCCGGAAAAGGCAAAGTGCAAGAGCCCGGCACCATTGGCGTAGCACCCGGCAGTGGCGTGATCACGTGGCCGCCGGTTTCGGTCTGCCAGAAGGTATCGACCACCGGGCAGCGGCTGCCGCCGATGTTTTGGTAGTACCACTCCCAAGCGGCCGGGTTGATGGGCTCGCCCACGCTGCCCAGGATGCGCAGGCTGCTGAGGTCGCTGTTGCGTGGGTGCGCCACGTCGTTGCTCTCTGCAGCCTTGATCAGCGAGCGGATCGCCGTGGGCGCGGTGTAGAAGATCGTGACCTTGTGCTTTTCGATCATGCGCCAGAAGCGCCCGGCATCCGGGTAGGTGGGCACGCCTTCAAACACGATCTCGGTGCCACCCAGCGCCAACGGGCCGTAGGTGATGTAGCTGTGGCCAGTGACCCAGCCGATGTCGGCGGTGCACCAGAAGATATCGTCGTCCTTCAGATCGAAGGTCCATGCCGTGGTCAGCGCCGCGTGCAGCAAGTAGCCACCGGTGCTGTGTTGCACGCCTTTCGGTTTCCCGGTGCTGCCACTGGTGTACAGCAAGAACAGCGGGTGCTCTGCGCCCACCCACTCGGGCTCGCAGGTGGTGGGCTGGCCGTCGATGGCATCGTGCAGCCAGGTGTCGCGCTCTGGGTGCCAGTCGATCTTGCCGCCAGTGCGTTTGTAGACCAGCACGTTCTTCAAGGTCTCGCAGCCGCCCAGCGCCACAGCGGCGTCGACGATGTTCTTCAGCGGCAAATGCTTGCCACCGCGGGCTTGTTCATCTGCGGTGATGACCATCACCGCCCCGGTGTCTTGGATGCGGTCGCGCAGGCTTTGGGCGCTGAAACCACCAAACACCACGGAGTGGATGGCGCCGATGCGGGCACAGGCTTGCATGGCCGCCACGCCCTCAACGCTCATGCTCATGTAGATGATGACGCGGTCGCCCTTTTTGACGCCGCGCTCGCGCAGAGCGTTGGCCATCTGGCAGACCTGGGCCAACAACTGGCTGTAGCTGACCTGGGTGACAGCACCGTCGTCGGCTTCGAAGATCAGGGCCGTCTTGTCGCCCAGACCACGCTCGACGTTGCGGTCCAGGCAGTTGTAGCTGGCATTGAGCGTGCCGTCTTCAAACCATTTGAAAAACGGCGCATTCGAGCTGTCCAGCACTTTCGTGAAAGGTGTCTTCCAGCTCAGAAACTCTTTGGCCAGACGGCCCCAATAACCCTCGTAGTCACGCTCGGCTTCGTCCACCAGCGCCTGGTAGGCCGCCATGCCTGAGACACGGGCTGCAGCCACCAAAGCTGCAGGGGGTTGATGGGTCACGATTTCGGTGGGTTGTGTCGATGACGTCGTCATGTTTGTCTCCTGGGCCTGTTCTGAGTGGAATCCCGGGCCGGGGTCTGCCGGCGCTCGGGACTGGGGCATTTTCGGTTGCCAGCATTGGAAGCTACGGCGGCGCTCTTACGAACCCCTTACTCTGCCCAAGGGTCTTGAGGCAAAGGGCTTCGATTTCAGCCTGAGCTCAGTCGCCGGGGCCAAGCCCGCAGCCCGCAGCCCGGGCCCGTTGACTTTTGGGGCCGCTGCGCCCGTTGGCCTTGATTTGTCAGGCCCCGCCCTAAACTTCCGGCGTTGATTCTGACTGACCATGCCTACACCTTCTTCCACCCCCGCAGCGCAACCCACCGCTTGGCTCGCCACCTTGCACCGCTGGGTCGAGCACTCGCGCACGCAGAACTGGATCATGGTCCTGATCCTGATCAACGCGGTGGTGCTGGGCCTCGAGACCTCGCCGGCGCTGATGGCGCGTTTTGGCCCTTGGTTGCTGGCCATAGACCAAGCCATCCTGGCGGTCTTTGTGGTGGAGATCGCAGCCAGGCTGCTGGTGCATCGCAGTGCTTTCTTTCGCGACCCCTGGAGCATTTTCGACTTCATTGTCGTGGTGATCGCACTGATTCCAGCCTCCGGCCCGCTGTCGGTCTTGCGGGCGCTGCGGGTGCTGCGTGTGCTGCGTCTGCTCAGCGTGGTGCCTTCCATGCGCAAGGTGGTGGGCGCCTTGCTGGCCGCCGTGCCAGGGCTGTCGTCGATAGCGTTGGTGCTGGGGCTCATCTTCTACGTCTTTGCCGTCATCGCCACCAAGCTCTTCGGGCCGGAGTTTCCTGACTGGTTCGGCACGCTGGGGCAGTCGATTTACACGTTGTTCCAGGTGATGACGCTGGAGAGCTGGTCGATGGGCATCTCCAGGCCGGTGATGGAAGTTTTTCCCTACGCCTGGGCCTTCTTTGTGCCATTCATTTTGGTCGCCACTTTCACGATGCTCAACCTGTTCATCGCGGTGATCGTCAACGCGATGCAAAGCTTCAGCAGCGAAGACCAGGAGGCCACGAAAGCTGCGGTGGAGCAAGCGCGTGACCATGTCGAGGCCGACCTGCATGCCGAGATGAAAGCGCTGCGCGCTGAGCTGGCAGAGATGAAGGACATGCTGAGGCCGCCCAAAGCCTGAGTGGCTGAGAGTCTCTCGGCGTCTGAGGCACGGTCCCCGAGGCACAGTCCCTGAGGCACGGTACAGACCCGAGGGCATAAACTTGGGGTTAAATTTTGTCCAAAGCCAAGGACCCCGACATGACCACCATCCGCCAGGACGACCTCGTCCAGAGCGTGGCTGCAGCCCTGCAGTACATCAGCTATTACCACCCGGCCGACTACATCCAGCATCTCGCGCGCGCCTACGCGCGCGAGGAATCTGCTGCCGCCAAAGACGCCATCGCGCAGATCCTCAGCAACAGCCGCATGTGCGCCGAAGGCAAGCGCCCGATCTGCCAGGACACCGGCATCGTCAACGTGTTCTTGAAAATCGGCATGGCGGTGCGTTTTGAGGGTTTCAAGGGCTCGGTAGAAGACGCCGTCAACGAAGGCGTGCGCCAGGGTTACCTCAACAGCGACAACAAGCTGCGCGCCAGCATCCTGGCCGACCCGCTGTTCACGCGCCAAAACACCGGGGACAACACCCCAGCGGTGATCCACATGACGGTCGTCCCCGGCAACAAGCTCGACGTCACGGTGGCAGCCAAGGGTGGCGGCAGCGAGAACAAGAGCAAGTTCATCATGATGAACCCCAGCGACAGCCTGGTCGACTGGGTGATGAAGACCGTGCCGACCATGGGCGCAGGCTGGTGCCCACCGGGCATGCTGGGCATTGGCGTGGGCGGAACGGCCGAAAAAGCCATGCTGCTGGCCAAAGAAGTGCTGATGGAGCCGATCGACATGTTTGATCTGCTGGCCCGTGGGCCGCAGAACAAGCTGGAAGA